>CAYZDG010000048.1:0-1067 GCA_964477165.1 uncultured Gammaproteobacteria bacterium | reverse complement strand
TTATGCTCCGTCGGACACTGGATTATTTTTGTGGGTACTATATTGCCCTAATTGTTGCTTTGGCACTGGTAATGTTGATATGCCAGGCTGTTGTTAGAAATTTGGAAAAAGTTGATGAGCGATCATCGCTCTTGGTAATAACGATAGCATTTGCCGCTGAAGCCGCGGCAGCACTAGTCGTCGGCATCGGGTGGCTAGTAGCGCACAATTACCGTCGGTGGCACGACGAGGCAGGCTGGTTTGGTTTGCTCCTTAGTATTTTCTGTCTAACGGTAACAGTAGTAGTAGGGTTTGTTGATGCCTCGGCCAAGGCTCAAGCATATGATAGTTATTACCCGTTCGCTATTATCTCGTCAGCTTTTGGAGCCGCCATCAGCATAACAACGATAGTGCTGATATATCAGCTAAGATCAGGTGTTACTAGTGAGCGTCGTAGAGTGGTTGAGAGAGCTGGTACTTGCGTATACCTGTGGCTCGGTTTATCGCTGCTGGGTGCGCCCGGGTTGTGGTTGTACTTTGACGCCACAATTGTTAGGGGCTGGTCGCTATGGTGGACGCCGCTGATTCTAATTGCGTACGCCGGCGTATTGCGGCTACTTGTGCCAATTGTAGCGCAGTTCCTCAAGTGGCCAATAATAACCGAGGAGCAGATGAGCTCCTAAGGCCGTAGCAACGCAAAAAGCTTTAAAAACCGGGTCTTAAATGGCTCGGTTTTTCATACCTGGCCGTGGGGGTGTATCATTGTTTAAACGCCGCACCTTCTCATAGAGGCAAATATGGAACTATTAGTAGAGGGCAGCGCTTGTCCGGCGTGCCCACATGGCCATCTAGTTGCAAAACCAGTTGAGCGGATTGTAACTCCTGGTCGAGAACCGGACTTGTTTTCAGAAGAGCCAATGCCGAGTTTTCACGGTATCCAGCTAGAAGGGATAGCTTGTGACACCTGCAAGTGGACGAGTGTGACTATCCCTAACGCACTCGTGATCGTTCAAGAGGTATTCCAATTCAGCACTGCCTAACGCAACTAACCAACAAGCCGAGTCCTCACAGGCTCGGTTTTAGGTTGG
>CAYZDG010000047.1:0-5013 GCA_964477165.1 uncultured Gammaproteobacteria bacterium | reverse complement strand
GCAACGTCTCTACGTGACGTGGTTCATTGATAACGATAACCCCATGCACATGGTTCGACATGATTACGAACGCATTACCGACGTTGGGGTTAGGTATGACGTTCGGTTTTTTGGATGCGGCGTTGGTTGCAATGGGTATGGACGTTGCAATGCAACGTCCCTACGGTAACGCCGTGGTTTTTTACCGGCGTTAACCCGATATATGATCCGGCATTACAACAACCTCGTTTGGATGCCCGTGACGCGGTTAATTACCTTGGCCGAGAAGATATTCCTTAGCGGCCAGGTTGCCTCGCGGCCTGCGGTGTGATCCCATCCGGCCACAACCTCCGGCAGCAACTTGCGTACCTCAAACGTGCGGCGCCGACTCGCCTCTGGTCCGCCCAGCACCTCCAACTCCAGGTGACTGCCGTCGCGGTGGGCTTGGGTCACCACGTCGGCGACGGTTTGCGGCGCGCCCCAACGAATTGGAATGGGTGTGGGTTTGCCTGACTCGGTGTACCACAGGCGGCCGTGGTGCCGGCCGTATTCGTATAGGTCGCGCGTTACCTTTACATCCTGCAGGCAATATTTTTCCAGTTGCTCCCAATCGCCGCGGTGGTACATAAGAATAGCTTCTAGCCCGTCGCCACTCTTACCCTCTAGCAATGTGGCCTGTGCCACGCTGTCTAGTTTAAGACGATGACCTAACGCGCGGTGAATCTCCTCCAAAATGTCGAGGTGGGGGATGCGGCGTAGGTCGATGTTCATGTACGGCTGCAGCACGGTGCAGTCGAACGATTTGGAATTAAAACCGATAAGTAGGTCAGTTTGTTCTAGCCAGCGCTGTAGTTCTGGTAGCTGCTCTTCACGAAAAGTATGAAAGGCATTACGGAGGTATGAATACACGCCTACTACTGATACGCCTAAGGCGGCGGCATTGGCTTGACCACCAACTTCCTGGAAGGCCTTTTTGGTCTCCAGGTCAAATACTAAGACGTCGCCCATGTGTTGTGCTAGGTGCTTAAGCTTGTAACAGCGCCACTAGTGGCGTGCACCCGCAAAGTATTAAAAATCCACTGTGGCTGACCCGCTTCAACCTGCAAGCTGAACTGGTATGGCGGCGTTTGTCCAACCAGTAGTGGCCGTAGCTGCGCCACGGCTAAATTATAGGCTTCGGGAAAGCTTAATTGCACCCCTGACCCCGGTAGTGGTGGGCGACCCGCGTAACTAGTGGTATTGCAAGCTCCATCCTGCTCGCAACTAAGGCCGACTAGGCGTTGAGTACCCGGTTCTAGAACTGGCTGATAGCTGCGGCTATCCACTGTCTCCACCAGTGGTACGGCGTAACCGTGGTAGACGGTGAGTGTGTCGGGGTTGCCACTCACCAGCTTGCTGAACGAGATGAATCGTAATTGGTAGCCCAGCTGATCGCCCGCAGGGTCGTACTCTACGTCCACTTGCCGTAAGCTGGCATCGCGTCGCCAATAAGTACGGGCGTCTGCTTGAGCGCGGATGAGAAAGTTAGCGAACGGCGCGGCCGGAACGTCCTCTCGTTGGAAGGCAATTTGGTTATAACTGCCAGCTACCGGCGTTGGCACTACCTGCACCGGGGTCGAGGTGGGGGTGGGGGTTGGTTCGGGCTCGGTTTTTTTGCCACAGCCCGAAAGCGCGAGCGCGGCTATTGCTAATCCTGCTACAGCAAATCCAATGCCTTTGTTCATATACTCTATCTTACTACAGCTTACTAATATCGGGCAGGAAGCCAGTTTTGCGCTCGCCGCTGGCGTCCAGTTCCACAACATCATCTTCACCCTCGCCATTGGGACTACGGCGTGCCCCCGCTGCTGCTCCGCGCTCGGTTACCGCGCCCCAGGGTATTTCTTCCAAAAATTGCGAACGCTGGTTAATGGTATCCATGCCACCACCTTCGCTTATAATAGGATATGACAAGAATAGTTTGCGTTGCGCCCTAGTGGCCGCCACGTAGAACAGCCGACGCTCTTCCTCTATTTCATCACTACTACCTAACGATCGGCGGTGGGGGAACGCGCCCTGCGCTAAGTTGATAATAAAAACCCCGTGCCATTCTAAACCCTTGGCCTGGTGAATAGTGCTTAAGATTAGTTTGTCGTCGCTGTCTCGTTGGTTAGCTTGCTGCCTACTGGAAGCATATTGCTCCTGCAAACTAGCTTCGGATAAAAAGGTGCCTAGGTCGGCAAAAGTTGCGGCGAAGCGCTCTAATTGTTCCAGGTCGGCTAAACGATCTTGCCAGTCGCGGTGCTGCGTTTCTAAATACTCGCGGTACCACGACCGTAGCACTTCGGCCACCAGTCGATCCGGCGTTTGTTCCGCGGCCGCGGCCAGGCGCTGTAGGCCAGCCTGAACATTTTTCCAGCCTGCCTGGCCGCGGGTGAGTTGCGGTTCAAACGCCACTATTTGGTCTAGCGTTTTTAACCCGCGCAGCTGCGCTAGTAGGTGCGCGGCAGTGGCTGGCCCAATGCCGGCGGGCATAGTTAATAGCCGCAGCCACGCCGGCTGGTCACCGGGGTTATGAGCCACGCGTAAAAAGGCCAAAACGTCTTTTATATGAGCGCGCTCAAAAAAGCGCAGTCCGCCGCGATAGTCGTAGGGGATACCGTGGCTTGTGAGTGCCATTTCTAGTTGCTGCGAGTGGTGGGTAGCGCGGAACAGTACGGCGAGCTGCGAAAGGGGTACGCCCTCTCGTGTTAAGTTCACTACCTCTTCTACAATCTGTCGTGCCTCATCGCGGCCGTCCGTGGCTGGCAGTAGCAGCGGGGTGCTGCCGCTGGGTACCATGGGCTGCAGCTGTTTGGGGTATTGGCGCACGTTGCGACCAATGACGCTATTAGCTAGCGTTAGAATCTCGGGCGTGGAGCGGTAGTTGGCTTCCAGCTTGTATATGGCGGCTTTGGGGTAGCGCTGCCGAAAATCTAAAATGTTGCTAATGTCTGCCCCGCGAAAGGCATAGATACTTTGCGCGTCGTCGCCCACGGCTACCACGTTGCCAGTTGGTCCGGCCAGGTGATAGATAAGCTCGCTCTGCAACTTGTTAGTGTCCTGGTACTCATCTACTAGAATCCAGGGGAACTGCGCTCGCAGTCGGTCACGGACTTTAGGGTGTTCAGCTAGTGCTTGGCCGAGCAAGGCCAGTAGGTCGTCAAAATCCATAACGTTGGCAATGCGCTTATTGTCGGCGTAGTGCTTAGCCAATTGCTCTAGCTCCTCGGCTAGTGGTTCCAGTCGTGGGTATTTTTCCGCCAGTACGTCGGCAAGGGAGTTGCCAGTATTGCGGCTAAACGAGATAGCGGCTTTGGCTACGCCAGGGGAGGGGATGAGGTGGGCGCCCGCCGGCAAGTGAAATTCCTTTAGTAAATGCTTCAGCATGGTTTGGCTATCATCCTCGTCGATAATCGTAAAATTGTGCTGGTAGCCCACCAGCGGCGCTAATTGGCGTAGCAGTCGGTTGGCTACGTGGTGGAAGGTGCCGCCCCATAGTGTTTTTATTGGGATGTGCGTCAGCGCCTCGGCACGACTCAGCATCTCTTTGGCCGCCTTGTTGGTAAAGGTGAGTAGTAGTATCTGCTCGGGCGGCACGCCTTGTTCCAGTAAGTAGGCTAGGCGGTAGGTAATAGCACGCGTCTTGCCACTGCCCGCGCCAGCTAATACTAGAGCCGGTCCAGTACCGTGCGTTACCACTGCCCGCTGCTGTTCATTCAGCTGGGCAAGGAGGGGTGAAGGTGGGGCAGTGATGGGACGAGGCATAGTGCTAGCGTGCAGCTTCCCACACATCTACATCGATGTCAGCTTGTCGTAGAATTTCTGCAAGCAGGTGCTTCGAGATGTCACCGCGGTGAGGGTTAGGTATTCTCACGCGCAGCTCGCCATGCTGCATAAATAGATGTCGACCTCCGGAGTAAGGCCCCTCAAATCCGAGCAGCCGAAAACGCCTGACCATTTGCCGCCAGGCAATACTCTTTGGCATACCTTACGCAAGTTGTCGCTGTTTGATCTTAGTTGCGAGCCCGGGGATCCTCTCGCGACTTCGTAGCTTCAGCACTAGCCAATCCTCTAGTACCTCTTGGAGTTGGCTGCGGCAACCCTCTAGGTTTTTGGCATTCGCCCATACACCACGCAGGCGGGGAATCTCGCCAAAGTAGGTGCCGTCGCCGAGTAACTTGTATCGAGCTGCCGCTAGATGTGATGAGATGAAAGAAGAAATCATATTGATTGTAGCAACAACGTACCATGAGAAAGAATATTTTAGCTATATTTGACAAGGCATGCAGAATATGCCTAATGTTTATCTATTAGGGTTGAGAATTAAACAAACCTAGACCCCCGGCAACGCCGGGGGTCTAATTTATAAAAAAAGATTATTGACGTTGTTATTCTAACGTTGTAACTTTGTGGCGCCATGAAACGCGTCGAGACCGAGTTAGGATACAAAGTTATCTACGAGCCGAATGAGCTCGGGGGGTATAATGCGTCTATTCCCGCATTCAATGGCACTGTAACCCAGGGCGATACCTTGGCGCACGCGCGGGCAATGGCTCGTGACGCTATCAAGGGGTGGCTCGAGGTTTTAGCCAAGGACAATTTGTCTATTCCAGTAGAAGGGGTCAGCAACCGTCCGACTGTCGGACGAGTTTCTGTGGCCCCATAGTGTCTCCAAAGCTTCCCGTCGTTACTGCCGCTAAAATGATCCGTGCGCTCAAACGCCACGGTTATTTTGTACACCACCAGAATGGCAGTCATGTTTACCTAGATTACCTAGGTAATCGTGATAGTTATGTGTGCGTGCCGAATCACCCCGGTGACCTTTCTAAACTAACTCTAAAGAGCATCTTGCATCAGGCGGGCATAGACGTGGCCACACTGCTTGAGTGGCTATAGTTAGCGTTGACAATTAATTCCTGGAATGGTAAGAGGTGGCTATTGGATAGTTAGAACTTTTACTTTAACGAACGTATCGCGGCACTTTGGTGCCGAGGAAGGTTAGGTGTTATATGG
>CAYZDG010000046.1:0-5048 GCA_964477165.1 uncultured Gammaproteobacteria bacterium | reverse complement strand
GTCTTGGCGGCAGCAAATGATGTGTCCTTAGTCGGGCTGCCAAATACCACCACCACTACATCACCCTTGCGGTTCTTAGGCTGCACCATAGGCCGTAACTGGGCCACAAAATTATTCTTGGACTCCTCCAAATAACCGGTCTTGCCGCCGACAACGTAAATTGTGGAGTCATTGGTTAGCAGCTTGTCGGTACTAACGATGTTCTTAACCTCGCCGGTTGAGCGGATGACAAATGTGTACTTGCCCGTCTGGGCTGCCCGCTGAATGTCGGGCTGATTGAATGCCGCTACCGCGAGTTTAGCCGCGTCATAGGCTGTAGCGCGATTCTCTACCGCCATGCCACTGGCGTCAGCAAAGCTTGCCTGCGTCATGCCTAACTCTTGCGCGCGCTGGTTCATACGGCCAAGAAACTGCTGCGTGGTCATGCCCGAAGTACGCATCATGGCCGTAGCTGTATTATTAGCCGAGCCAACTACAGCGCAGTACAACAAATCACGTTTACTCAACTGACTGCCGCTGGTAACCCGTAACCGTCCACCGCCAACCTCATCTTCGGCAGACATAGCAATAGTGGCATCCCAGTTCGGCTGCTGCTCGGTATAAATCAACGAAGTCATCAGCTTAGTTACGCTAGCCAGCGGCCACTGCCAATCGGCATGGTAGGTATACAATAACTGCCCACTCGCCGCGTCCATAACCAAAGCTGCCTCGACTTTAATAGACTGCTGATTAAAAGCCCTAAATTGGGTGTTACGAACAGGTGTAGCGGCGGCCTGAACAACACCGGGCGCCATCAGCACCGCGGCGCCTACCAATAGCACGACAAAATGGTATCGGACTTTCATCATAACTAGATTAGAATAGCACAGGCTTTATGGCCAGCAACCCCTACAGAATACAACTAAGCCCCGACGTTAGTCAGGGCCTTGTTAGTTTGTTGAGTTTCACACCGGCAGCTACTGAAACGTAACCCGCGGGATAGTTCGGTTGTACCAGGCCTGCACCGGTTGGTAGCAATGAGCATAAAACCAGGTGCTGGCAAGCGACCACATCTTAAGCGACATCGCGAGATACCATATCGCCATAGATAGGGCGATGAGCAGTAGCGGAACAGTCCACCAACCTAGTGATCCTGACCTCACTACAACCAGCCCCGCCGCCCAAAAGAGGCCTACGGTGACCATCGGTAGCCCGATAAGTATGATAACCTCAACCAAGGCCATTAACGGCACTAACACCGTTAACTTGATGATACTTGGCTGTGCAGGTCCGTTGCTCTCGAACACGCGGTACGCCCACTCGTAAAGACGATAGATATACGAGCGTCTACTAACTGAAATACTTCCTAACATTTTACACCTCTATAGAATATTGCAGTGATTATAATGAGCCACGAATAGGAGCAAACTACTCGCCTACACGGTAGTTGTAAAGCCGGATTAAGCCCCACTCTGACCCATACAAGCTAACTTCCTACAAGCTACAAGCTCCCCTCCGGCTACCTCACCTGCACCACGTCCAGCTTACCCAGTGCCTGCTTGGCCAATTCGATGCGATCGAGTGACGCGGCGTAGCAGGTATATAGACGCTCGCCCTTAGCCACTTGGTCGCCAATTTTCTTGTTTAAATAAACGCCGGCAAGGCTTTGCGACGGTGCTCCTAAAGTACGAACTAGGTCGTTAAGCGCGCGGTTATCTATCATCTTCACCCGACCAGTACGAGGCGAATTAACGTACAGTTTGTGTGCGCCAATGGTGACTTTTTCTGAGTCGATATTTGCATCACCGCCCTGCGCGCCAATTATCTGCTGCATCTTCTTCCACGCCGCGCCGCTCGTCAGCTGCTTGCGGGCCATGGCCAAACCAGCGCCTTTCTTAGCCGCACCAGCTAATTCGAGTAACTCACTAGCCAACTGCACTGACTTATCTTCAAGATCCATAGGACGATCTGCCTTTTGTTGCAGGACGCGCAGCACATCACGCGCTTCGAGGGCTGGGCCAATACCCTGCCCCACTGGGTCAGACGAAAGCGTCTTCATTACTTTGATCTTCATACCGAAGCGGCGTGCCAGCATTACAAAGCGTTTTTCTAACGCCTCGGCCTTATCCATATCGGGGATCTTAGTAGTCGGGCCAACCGGCATGTCGATGATGAGCGTGTTTACGCCGCAAGCAACCTTCTTGGCCATGATGCTTACCAACATCTTAGTGTACGGCTCTAAGGCCAACGGGTAACTAACCTTGATTATTTTGTCGTCGGCCGGTGCCAGATTCAAGCCGCCGCCCCAAACCAGACAGGCCCCAACTTTAGCCACAATGGCCTGGATTTGCGCCGCGGTAAAACTTACTGGTGCCAGCACTTCCATTGTGTCTGACGTCCCGGATGGCGAGGTAATGGCGCGTGACGACGTCTTAGGCATTATTAGACCAAGGCTGGCAACGATGGGAACAGCAACCATGGTCGTACGATTACCGGCTAAGCCTCCGACCGAATGCTTATCTACTACTAGGCCCTTAAAGTGCAGCATCTCCCCTGTCTCGGCCATGACCTTGGTTAAGCTGAACAGCTCGCCGTCAGTGTATTCGTGCGCAAAGCTGGCCGCCACAAAATATGTGATCTGAATGTCAGACAAATGACCAGATACTATGTCCTCGATAATCGATCTGATCTCTGGCTCCGTAAGTGTTTTGCCTAGTAGCTTTTTTTGTATGGCCACAATAGACTTTGGACGATCGGCTAGAAGTACTTGCACCGGCTGCAATGGTAACACCTTATGCTTTTGCCATATCTCCTTAAACAGGCCAATCTCGCCCCGTGAAACCATGGTCGAGGCAGTATTTGCCAGCACGGTTACCGCTGCCTTGCCCCAGCGCAGCTCCAAACGATCGCCCGGCCGAATACCAGCATGGAACGCGTCGCGCTCGTGCAGCACCGCTACCAGCGGGCTACCAGCCTCAAAGTTTAGCGATTTAGCGCGCAGGAATAGAGCCATAGTCAAGCTGCTAGTATAGCAGCCAGCGGCCTAGACCAGGAATAGTATAACGGCTAGCGCCATGACCGCGGCGCTATGGCCAATAATACTGGGGTGCTGCACGCGGAATTTAACCGCGATATTAAGCAACATAGCCGCGGCTAGGAAGACTATAAAATACAGGTACACCTGCCGCGTGGAATCATTAAGATTATCAATTGTTACGCCTAGCAACTTAATGGCACGCTGCGAGCCGCCGTTAAAGTTGTACAGCTGCTGCACCTGCGCTGCCGGCGCCACCCAGGCCACTACCTGGCTAACGGTCGAACCACTCTGGCCAGTAGCAGATACGGTCATCTGCTCGCCGCCCACGCCCATGGTGCTGATGTCAAACGGCACTGTGCCGTCCCACACGTCAGACTGGCCAACACGCGACAGCGTTACCCGCTGCCCGCCGAGTTGAACCTCCACGGCTGCGGCATCTTCTACGGCCAGGCTAAGATCGTAACGATCGGCGCGCTGCTGCAGGTCGAGCGAATCGGGATTAATTGTTGGGGCTACCACCGAAGCAGTGGTCTCGGATTGCGGGACAGGTGCTGGTTGAACAGCGGCCGGAGCCGGTGGCGCTTCGTCGACAGCCGCTGCTACCTCACCTGCTTCTACCGGGCTAGTAATAGGAGACTTAGACACAGGCGCGCGAGCCGGCGTCAAAGTGACCTCGCGTGCCTCGGGCTCATTAACAAATGCAGGTAGCGGATTACCAAACAGCTGCACTACAATTTGCGAAGGTACGCCTTCGAACATGCCATCGGCCACACCAACGCCTATCTCGGTATAGCTGGAATTAACAATATTGGCACGGTGGCTAGGGCTGGCCATCCAGCCATCCCCCATCTCCTCGGCCGTGGTGTAGTGCACTGCCAGGTTTTCACCGGCATACAAATAACTGTAGCCGACACGACTAAACCAAACCCACGGCGTGTCGCCATCCGGGCTATTATGAGCAAAATACTGCTTGGCCATCATGTCGTCGGCCTTAGCCTTGGCCGCCTGGTTTAATAGCTCGCTGATAGACAGCTGCGACAGATTCAAATTATGTCGCGCGGCATTGGTTAATGCCACCACGTTAGAGGTTGTAATAGAGCTGGAATAAAGACTAGCCGAAGGTAGAGCTACCGTGGCTGCTATAGCTAAACCTTTAATGAATATAAGCAGCGCGCTGTATAGCAACAGCGACCGGTGCGACACGGCGTGTGGCCGGTGGTTATTGCCCTCATGGGGAATAAACGTGTCGCGCAAATGGCGAACGGCGTGATGGGCAGCGGCGTGGATGACAGTGCTCACAATGTTTAATGAAACGCAGTTATTATAGCACCATTGCTTATACCACAGTTTTACATCTAATGCAAGTATGACTGTACCTAGAGAGGCGGCCTAGGCCGCCTCTCTGATAAATTCAACTTAAATCTAGTTGAATTCACCAATTGGAATTTTAGAGATGTCTGCGTCGGTAATTCCTAACGATAGATAGCGCATTATCTGATATGCACCATTACCGTCCTTAGTAGCGGCTGCCGCATGCATGTAATAGCGCTTACTATTCGTCGGCAATACATACCAGGCCTCACCATGCTCCTGAACCTGAAGAACAATACGTCCCTTAAGTTTAGCAGCTAAACTGGCGCTGTAGGTCTGACTACCTTCGCCCAATGGATTAGTTCCGTTTACTAATACCTCGTTGCCATCGCTTACACCATCACCGTCAGTGTCCGTGATAACTACGTTAGTACCTATAGCCTCCTCTAACTTATCAGGTAAGCCTTCGGTGTCACTATCCATTTCATGGAAACGCGGTTCAATGCCTACGTGTAGCTTATTAACGTTCACGAGGGTAATACCCAAACCAAGTTTGGTCAGGATTTCGTATGCCGCAGTACCATCCTTAAGGTAGAAGCGCTTACCAGAAACTGGGTCGAGATACCAGGCCTCTCCGCAGTGCTCGGTCTGCAGTAAAATCATGCCCTTCAACCGATTGACTAAAGCCGAGTCAACTTTCTTTACCTTTAGCTTCTCATCT
>CAYZDG010000045.1:0-5234 GCA_964477165.1 uncultured Gammaproteobacteria bacterium | reverse complement strand
GCAAGTCAGCGGCACCTCACGACCATCGGTAAAGGGATCAAATACAGCTACGCCATTTAGCTCTAACCATAACTCTTCGCCGTTTAGACCTAGAGTGCGATGGGCGCGCTCCCGCGACCAACGCGCGAAGTCTAGTGGCGTGGCACACCCGCCCTCTTGCAGTCGCTGTACACTGGCCGGCCCAAAGCCGCGGATGTCAGACAGCTTAAGGGTGGATAGAAACTTCTCCCTTGTCTCGGGCGTTACTACAACTGTACCAGCTGGCTTACGTGCCTTGGATGCCGCTTTGGCTAATATCGCCGTGGGACCAATGCCAAACGACACGCCAATATCTAAAGAAGAAAGAATCTGTCGCTGTAACCCTCGGATGAAGGAAAGTTCGTCGCCAACATCTAGCCCTGTTAAGTCAGCGTAACCTTCGTCAATAGACGTACGCCGCACGCGTGGACAGGCTGCCGCAACTATCTCGGTGACTCGGCGGCTGTATTGCTCGCAGGCGTAGTAATCGGTATCAATAATGGTGCAGCTCGGGCATAGCTTTTTTACATCCCACATTGCCACCCCGCGCTTAATGCCGACCGCTTTAGCTTCGTAACTGGCGGAGGATATGATGCCGCGCTCATGTCCAGTAACCACGGGCTTACCCCGCAGTATTGGATTTAACGCCTGCGCAACCGAGGCGAAAAAGGCGTCACAGTCGTAGTGGAGGATCATAGTCATTAGTCTTTAGTTATTAGTCTTTAGTCTCTATAATCTCACTACTAACTAGAGACTAGAGACTTTCTCCCTACCCATACACCCTCACCACTCCCCGCACCACGCCACCGAGAACGAGTTCATGTTGCGGCACGATGAGTTTGTACTTGGGGTTAGCTGGCACCAAGACAACGCGGTTACCGCGGCGCTCGTAGCGCTTCATGGTCCAGTCGCCATCTACCTGCGCTACCACAATATCGCCCATGCGTGGCTGCACCCCGCGCTCCACTACCACCATATCGCCGGGTTGGATACCAGCGCCGCTCATACTATCGCCGCTTACTTTTACCACATACGTAGACTGCGGGTTACGCACCAATAGGTCATCAAATGACACCTCACCTAGGCGCTCCTCTTCGGCCGGGGTCGGGAACCCAGCTTGAACTGACCCAAGTAATGGCAGACTAGCAATACGACGACCAGGCACCAGCTTGCCCGCTTCATCACGGCGCAGTACATCAACTTCTACTAATGCTGCCACGGTACGCGCCACAGCCTGGGTAGACTTATAGCCCCACAGATCTAAACACTCGACGAACGTCGGCAGCCGCTTTTTAGCGCGCCAAAACTGGCTAAGTTTAACAATGATGGGTTTTAAATCACGTTGCCTTGGCATAAAAAGATGGGTCAAAAATCCTAATGACTAATTAAACACGTCATTGCGACCCCGAGTGAACCCTGAGCGAGCGGAGCGAGTCGAAGGGGAAGTCGAGGGGGTGGCAATCCCGTTGCACAAGGAGATTGCCGCGTCGTTCCTCGCTATGCTCGGAACTCCTCGCAATGACGTTGATTTATTGGCATTGGTCATTGGGATTTGGGATTTGGGATTTATTCTCGCTTCTATTATAAGTGAATACTTGTTCACAATGCAAGTGACAACAAAAACCCTCCCGCTCCCCTAACTCCACCACTGGCTACCGAGCAGGCTAAACAGGGCGAACAGAGCATACACCACTACCAGCCACACGCCCTCACGGCGCGATAGGTGGCCGTCGGTGCGAAGGGCAATATTGAACAGCGCCGTAATAGCCACCAGAGAAACGCCCACGACCGCGATTGACCCAAAGCTGGATAAATTAAACGGCGCCACAAACCCTAAAAACCCGGCGATAAAAGTATTAGCCCCCGCACTACCTAACAAATGACCAAGGGCTAAACCCTGCTGCCGGCGGCGGCTACGCAACGCTGTGGCCAACTCTGGCACGTTGGTACCAAATCCAAGTAGTAGTAACCCAAGTACTAACGGCGGCACTGCCACGGCAATGGATAAGCGCAGTGCAATATTCACCGCCCAATCCGCCAAGAAGTACAGCGCAACAGCGCTAGCTAATAGCTGCAGACATATTCGCCACAGCGGCTGGCTAGAGCTTTCCACGGCAGGTACATCTGGACGCGTGCGGCCAAGATATATCACGTAGACGATATAAACTGCCATTAAAATTACGCCGTCGAGACGTGATAAGCGGCCGTCTACTACCAACAACAACGGCGCCAAGTTCACTCCACTGCCCAGCCATAGCTGACGCGGTGAAATAGTATGACTGAAGGGCAATCGTCCGTGCACTGTGGCCGCCAGGCCAGATACCAAAGTAAGCAGTACCACAATGCCGCCAAGTAGATTGCCGAATGACAGCTGCGGCGTGCCGGCCGCGGCGGCGTTAATAGCCACTGACATCTCGGGTAATGATGTGGCGATACCCAAAACTACAAATGCCACCACGTAATCGCTCAAGCGGAGTCGCTTGGCCAAGGCAGCCGCGGCCGGCAGCACGAACTTAGCTGACTGACTAAGGCCAAACAACAAAACAAGTAGTAATAGTAGGTAACCAACTGTTGCCATACAACTACAATATACCTACCACGCTCGCTAGTAGCAGTAGAACAGCGGCCGCAATAAGACCAAATAGCAACCAACCGCGGAACGTCTCGCCCGGCGTGGTAGCGTGCTCCCCCATTATTCGCTTATTCGCGGCCAACGATACAATAATAGCCAACAACGGCACCGACACGACGCCGTTAATTACGGCAGCGTAATACAATAAACGAATTGGGTTGAGCCCGAGTAAAGTAATAACCAGGCCAAGACCAACGGCAAAAATAATAATTCCATAGAAAGCTGGCGCCTTACTAATTGGCCTATTTAGCCCCTCGCGCCAACCAAAAGCTTCGGCCACCGCGTACGCCGCCGAGCCAGCCAATACTGGTATGGCCATTAACCCCACGCCGATGATGCCAAGAGAGAACAACAAAAAAGCGTACGGCCCACCCAACGGCGCTAAAGCTAACGCGGCGTCTTCAGCCGAAGAAACAATGGCTATACCCGCAGTACCAAGCGTGGCCGCCGCGGTAGCCATAACCGCCCACATCACCACGTTAGAATAGGTCATGCCAATGGTGGTATCGGTTCGCATATCAGCTAATTCACGATTTGTGGCGTGACGACGCTTGGCCACTGTATCTTTGCCATCAGCAATTTCTTCCTCCACCTCCTCACTCGTCTGCCAAAAAAATAAGTACGGCGAAATAGTGGTACCCATCACGGCTATAATAGTTAGTAGCTCGGGCCCAGCCAAAGTAATAAGTGGCGTTACCGTACCGTGCCACACCGCTAACCAATTGTGATGCACTAACAGTACCGTCGCTAAATACAGCAGCAGCGTTAAAGTCATCCACTTAAGGTACCGCGCGTACACGCGGTAGCTTAACGTAATTTCCAGGGTAAGAATAAGTAGCACAAAAGCCGCGGCAGCGGGAGCAAATGGAATGCCAATAAGAGCGCCAGACACGGCGGCCATGGCGCCAATATCCGCGGCAATATTAACTGTATTGGCGGCCAGTAATAATAAAGCCACGGGCAGCACCAATGCTGGCGCTATCCTCCGAATATTCGCAGCTAGCCCCCGGCCTGTAACCAAACCAATGCGCCCACACCGCTCCTGCACTATTACCATGAGGGGAACCATTACTGGTGCCATCCATAAGCTACGATAACCTAGCTGCGCTCCAGCTTGGGTATAGGTAACAATACCCGAAGGATCATCATCAGCCGCGCCCGTAACAATGCCCGGCCCCAAACGCCGCCACCAGGGACGAGTAGGTGTGGTCATATGGGTGTAGGGACGTAATATATTACGTCCCTACAGCTTGAATTCCTCCTCCACGCTAGCTACAACCGTGGCACTAGCAACTGGGTCAGCCCAGCCCTTTACGCTACGCGGATCCTCGCGCCACTCCTTTTGCTCGGGCTTAATGGGGTTACCCTGCTCATCTAACGGCGGCGGCGTAAATACATCCACTAACTCGGCATACGGAACCCAAGGGTTGGCAGTGTAATCTAATTCAGGCGCGCCTACGGTTGGATCGCCACGCTGCGCCACGCGATGCGCTAACACCTCACGAATCATGGCGGGTGTACCCTGACCGCGCTGCCGACTTTGCCCGTGCGGACGAGAATGTGGTCGCGAACGGGAACGAGAGCGAACAGCCATATAATTAACGACTGTGAGCCAGCCACTTTTCGGCCTCCAAGGCTGCCATGCAACCCCAGCCCGCGGCAGTAATAGCCTGGCGGTAGCGCCAATCTGCCACATCGCCAGCTATAAACACTCCCTCGATACTCGACTTAACCTGGTCGTGTACTGCTAGATAACCAGCTTTCGGTTCGAGCTCTAACTGTCCCTGAAAAATCTTAGTTGCCGGCTCATGACCAATAGCTACGAACAACCCGCCAAAATCTTCTGTCGTCTCCTCTTTAGTTATTACGTTCTGCAACTTAAGCTGATTCATACTTGTACCATCTCCTAAAACCTCGGTTACAACGGCGCTGTAGTGAAAAGATAATTTAGGCGTGGCCAAAGCCTTCTCGCGCATGTGCACGCTGGCGCGCATCTTACCTTCGTTTTCCGAACGCGTAATAAGTACTACCTCGCTGGCAAACTTGGTGAGAAAAATTGCCTCCTCCATGCTGGCGTCACCACCACCTACTACTGCCACTTTTTTGCCCTTGAAGAAAAAGCCATCGCAAGTAGCACAGGCTGAAACGCCATGACCTTTGTACTTATCTTCACCCGGCACGCCCAACCATTTGGCCAGCGCGCCTGTAGCCACGATGATACTATGCGCTTGATACGTCTTATCACCAGCCGAAACAGTAAACGGAGTGCTTTTAAAATCCACGGCAATGGCATCTACATCCAAAATCTCGGCACCAAAACGCGTGGCCTGGTCGCGCATAGCCTTCATTAAGTCCGGCCCCATAATGGCACTGGGGAATCCAGGGAAATTCTCGACCTCGGTGGTCCACATTAGCGGGCCCCCCCACTGCTGCCCCGCCAGCACCAAAGGCTGTAACTCGGCACGAGCCGCGTAGGTAGCGGCCGTCAGCCCGGCCGGCCCCGAGCCCAAGATGATGACGTTACGAATTACTCCATCCATAGGCAATACCTTAGCTGATGTAGAGCTTTTTTACCAGAAAACAT
>CAYZDG010000044.1:0-5365 GCA_964477165.1 uncultured Gammaproteobacteria bacterium | reverse complement strand
ACCAGCGGCGACACTCGCGCTACTGTCCGTAGACGCGTTATCCACTACTACAACGCGGCGCTGATGATTTGTCTTATTCGCCGCGAGCACGCTGGGTAAACAGCGAGCAAGATCAGCCGCGCCATTATAGGCGACGATAATTACCGTCAGCCGCGGAAGATCACGACTAGGCGTCGTGGCTGGAGTCGTGGTCATCCAACGCGTGACGACGCACTACCGTGGTCAAATGCCGCTCAAGCCGGTCGAGGCGAACCGTAACCCTAAACAATGCCCACAGCAGAAAGATAACAGCGACGTACAGTACTAAATCAGAGCCGCGTCCTACGCCAACGGCAGCTGCCAGTGATGTGGCTGCCTCTGGCCGCCAAAACACCACTGCCACGCCTATCCACAACAAACCCCAGCCCAGGGCTTCGGCCAGACTAAAACTACCCTGGCGATAGCGGCCAAGAGTGCGCCAAATAGCTAAAATAGCAAAGGCAGTGGCGATTATCGGTAGAATGAGAAGATTGGCCATAAATCTAGCGGCGAACTGATGAGAGAAGGAGGTCGAATAGGATTTTGAACCCACCTGCCATGCCCTGCCCGTACTCGTAGTAACGAACCGTAACTGGTACTTCTACGTAGCGCAAGCCCAAGCGGGCCACCGCTCGATCGAGCTGCGTTTGAAAGGCATAACGGTCATAATCCAACTTCATGCGATTAATAGCTGACACGGTAAAGGCGCGGAAGCCATTGTGGACGTCAGATAGATTTAATCCAGTAAGTAGACGCTCTAGTAGTCGCGCCGGCCGCAAAATAATCCAACGCTTAAGCGCCGGTACTGCCCCAGCTGGCGCCCCAGGTAAAAACCGCGAGCCAAATACCACATCAGCCGCTCCCACAGCCAGCGGCGCTAGTAGCCGCGGAATTTCGGTCGCGTCAAACTGGCCGTCGCCGTCGAACATAACCACGGCGTCGTAACCATGCTGTTGCGCCCAGGTGAATCCTGTCGTGACAGCCGCGCCATAACCGCGATTAACCGCGTGGCTGATCACAGTAGCTCCAGCTACTTGCGCCGCTGCAATAGTACTATCAGTTGAGCCATCATCAATAACCACTGCCGCCGTAACGTACGGCAGTAAGCTAGAAACTACACCGCCGACGCGGTGCGCAACATTAAGGCACGGAATAATAGCGGCAACCCGCATAAGCTCAACCAGCTACTGCCACGTCGTCCAAGCTTAAACGGTTCCAGTTTGAGCGCATGTAATCAATGGTCTGTTGCAGTCCCTGCTCTAATGTCACCAATGGCAACCAACCTAACTGCTCACGCGCCAGGCTAATATCGGGCAGGCCCTGCTTAGCAAGGTATGGCAGCCCCTGTGCGTATGTGGTTGTAGACGTCGACCGGGTGAGACGGATTACCTGTTGCGCAATATCAATCATCCGGTGTTCGTCGGGATTACCTATATTCATCGGCTCGGGGAAACTAGAATCCATCAGCCGCACCAGGGCGTCCACAGTATCGGAGATATAGCAGTAACTAGTAGTCAGTTGGTCATCACCGTAAACCACCACTGGCTCGTTAAGCAACGCGTGCTTAATAAAGTCGGGAATGATACGTCCTTCGGATAGTCGCATCCGTGGACCATAGGTAGGGAAGATGCGGGCAATGCGAGTACTTAGGCCGTGCACGTCGCGGTAGGTAAGTACTAGGCTCTCGGCAAAGCGCTTACCTTCCTCATAGGCACGCCGCGGACCAAGCGGGTTAATATAACCCCAGTAACCTTCACGGAAAAATGGTTTGCCCGGACGACGCTCGCCGTACACCGCGGATGATGAGGCATGTAAAAATGGAGCGCGGTAATGCACCGCTACGTCCAGCGCGTTCTTGGTGCCACAGGAGTTGGCCATAATAGTTTGCAAGGGCAGCTTGTCGTAATCCTTAGGTGATGTGGGGCAAGCTAGATGATACACGCCCTGTAGGCCACGGAGTGGTAGTTGTAGCTTCTTTAACTCCGGCACCTTTTCTAGCTCAATAGGCTGTGTAATGTCATGCCGCAAGAAGATAAAGTTAGGCGACTGCAGTAACATACGCAGATTCTCCACCGAGCCAGTGCTAAAGTTGTCCAAACCAATAACCCAATAACGCTTAATCAGCTCCTCGCATAGGTATGAGCCTAAAAAACCAGCAGCGCCGGTTACGAGAATGATTTTAGGGTCGGAAGACATACAGCTTGTAGGAATTTAGCTTGTAGCTTGTAGTAATACCATTACTTACCCCTAACTCACTCGGCGTTTTATCTGCCACCAGATTATAACAACCTCGCCTAGGGTCTGAAAATAGCTGCGCATGCTCACAGCCGACGTTGGGTCGTGGCGCCAGGTAATAGGGACCTCCTGGAGACGTAGGTGTTGAGCTCGAGCCATTGCCAGTAATTCTACATCAAAACCCCAGCGTTGCGTACTTATCCTTCGGAGGATGGGCAGTGCGGCTGGTCCCAGCAGCTTAAAGCCGCACTGGGAGTCGGCTACACCGGGTAGCACTAGTAGACGGATAGCGAGGTTGCCTAATTTACCAGCTAGCTCGCGGTACCAGGGCTGATGGGCTGTAATAATGGCGCCATGTACTGCACGCGAGCCAAATACGATATCGGCTGTATTTAAAAATGGCCACAGGCGATCCAATTCGTTAATGGCTGTAGAACTATCCGCGTCCATAAGCAGTAACCACTGCCCAGACGCCATTTTAGCGCCAGCTACCAATGCCGCGCCTTTACCATGGTTTTTATTCAGCTGAAGTAGTCGCACTCCCTCACCTATTGCCGCGGCGGCAGTTTTGTCGGTAGAGCCATCGTCCACCACAATAATTTCCCATGTCTTGATCTCATTTTTATTACGCAAATAGCGCTGAACATCCACGATGGTCGCGGCCAGAGACTGCGCCTCGTTAAACGCGGGTATAATAACCGAGAGGTTCATAAGACTTGCATAGTATGCCATTTTTGCTAGTATTCTGTCCATGGTAACAAATCGTAAAGAATCTGGAGCAAAAACCATCCTTTTAGTTGGCGACCTTGTTCTGGCCAGCCTGACGTTGCTGGTGGTTACACTGGTGCGCTACAACGTTGACTGGGGTTTTGCCGCTACCTACGAACCGCACCTAGCGGCATTTTCGGCCGTTATTGTATTTAATTTAATCACTCACTACGCCTTTAGGCTATATGATGCTGCTGGCCGCCCCACCAACGCCGAGCTTTTTATGGCCAGCCTGCGCAGCCAAACCTTAACGGCTATTATGGGCGCGGCCTTTTTCTACTTTATGCCGCCCACTATTTTAGGGCTGGAGCCGCGCCGCGTACTGTTGGGCTATGCCTTTGGTTTTTTAATTGCCACCTGGCTATGGCATTTGGTGGCTCAACGAATGCTACGACACGCGATTCCGCCACTAAGTGTGCTAATTGTCGGCGACGGCACTACTGGTCAGCGTCTAGCTAAAC
This sequence comes from uncultured Gammaproteobacteria bacterium, assembly GCA_964477165.1. Taxonomy (GTDB): domain Bacteria; phylum Patescibacteriota; class Patescibacteriia; order CAYZDG01; family CAYZDG01; genus CAYZDG01. The sequence continues at coordinate 1,883 of CAYZDG010000044.1, read as the reverse complement.
AATTAGAGCGCGCGGCAAGCCTAGGTTACCGCGTCGCCGGCCTTTGCCCGGCCGAGCCCGAGGCAATCCGCAACGCTATTGAGCTGCATCAACCAGACACCATTGTTAACGCCACTGGAGGTCCCCTACCCGCGGCCGCGATTGAGGCGCTGCGGCGCTGCCTAGAAGAGCACCGACCAGTAACTAACGTGGCGGCCTTTACCGAACAGGTGCTGCACAAGGTGGCAGTGGAAGATGTTGAGCACGGCTGGTTTATCGAAAATTTTAGCCTGCGCCGGCGGCCGTTGTACGAGGCGGGCAAGCGCGTATCTGATGTAATTATTTCTGCCGCGCTGCTGGTACTAACCTTGCCACTGCTGCCATTTATCGCCCTAGCGGTTAAGTGCACGCGAGGCCCACTGCTTTTTAAGCAACAGCGCACTGGCCGCCATGGCAAAACATTCGGCGCCATAAAGTTTCGTTCGATGATAGCCGAGGCCGAAAGTAATGGTCCGCAGTGGGCAACTAAAAATGATAGCCGCGTCACTAGGGCCGGACGCTTCCTGCGCGCCACGCGGTTAGACGAAATCCCCCAGCTAGTTAATATCCTGCGCGGGGAGATGAGTTTTGTTGGGCCACGACCCGAACGGCCCGAATTTGTAGATACGCTGGAAAAGCAAATCCCCTTTTATGCCGAGCGTCACCTGGTAAAACCCGGTCTGACCGGCTGGGCGCAAATTAACTACCCCTACGGCGATTCGGTTGAGGACGCGCTAGAAAAGCTGCGCTATGACCTGTACTACATCAAAAACCGGTCGGTGCTATTGGATTTAAGCACAGTGTTAAAGACAGTTAATACCGTACTGCGGGGGTTGGGGCGTTAGGGGTTGTAAATATCAGTCGCGTTTGCGCGAAAGGCGCGAGAGAGAACCGATACCCAAACGGTCGGCTTAAGAGTAATAAGCCAGTGTACTGTGCGGGGCTTAATTATAACCTGCCAGCCCGGACCGATGGTACGTCGAGTTACTTTGCCGTGCGGCAGACTTTGCGTTTCAAAACGCACCTTACCCGCGACAATATAAAAAACCTCGGTGGTTAAGCGATGATAATGTCCGCCCCATCGCTTATTCGCCTTACTACGCACTACTCCAACCTGGCCCCAACGACCGGTATTTACAATTTCACTAAGGCTTCCGCGCCTGTCAGTGAATCCCCCGCTTGTTTTTTCTGCAATCATATTTCAACAAATAGTCCTTTATTCCAGCTACGAGTGTAACCTTAGGCCTCCAACCTAGTAAATGACGAGCTGCCCGACAGTCCATAATCAGCCTCAATTGCTCTAGTCCTAATGGCGCCGAGATCTTTGGCGACGCAACTCGCGCTTCGGTCGTAGCTAGGCCGAGAAGCTGTTTAGCACTAGTAGCCTTACCGGTGCCAATATTAAATACCGCGCCCGGGGGCACGTTCTTTTTTAACGCTATGACCATTGCGGTCATAACATCATTAATGTGCACAAAATCAAAACTACTACGGGGGTTAACAAATATCTTACAGCTACCATGGCGGCGCGCGATAGAACTACAAACGTCAAAGAATGGGCCTCGCGCAACGTCGGACGCGTAGACATACCCGAGCCTTAAGCAAACTCCACGCACACCATACTGCTCGCCGTATAGCCGAATATAGTTTTCAATCGCCATTTTTCCCGTGGCATAAAAGGTGTGAGCTACAGCCTCGTCTTCCTTACTGCGTCCACTTGCGCGACCGCGATAAACAGCGATAGTGGAAGGATATACTAAACGGCGTGGGTTACGACGAAGCTGCTCGAGTAATTGCAGCGTACCTAATATATTGGTTTGAGCGTCAGCAATGGGATCCTGTTGTGCGCGAAATACCGACGGCTG
>CAYZDG010000043.1:1536-5375 GCA_964477165.1 uncultured Gammaproteobacteria bacterium | reverse complement strand
TTGCTACCTGATCCCAGGTGTAGCCGTAAGAGAAAAAAGATGATTCGTTAGGAATATGTCGTCTGTAATTATTAGGAATGATAACGTAAACGCTAGAGGATGAAATAGTCTTGTAAAGTCGCCCGATAATTAGAGCTGCTATTGCGGGTATAGTAGAAGTAGAGACTAGGGAGCTAGGAACTCCGCCGCCTGGTGCCAAGGGGAAGATAGGTAATGGTTTGTTGCTGGCTGTAGGGAGAGGGGCTCCGGTGTTGGTATTAGCCGGAACCTCTTTTTCTACGATAAAGGTAATAACATTAGTAAAACCCTTGTCGTAACTAAAGGTGACGGTGCCAGAGCTGTCTGCGGTGGCCTTGGTTAGCAGGTGAATACCCGTTAGCTGGTCATACCACACGTTGTAGCTCTGACCCGAGGCTAGATCCCCTACTGTATGGGTAACCGTGGGGCTGCCCGTGCTAGTTTCGGTCCACTTCTTTAATCGGTCGCCAGTTAGATCCCAGCTAATAATACCAATGTCTACCGAGCTTGAATCTGGGGCTAGATTAAGCGATACACTATCGTTATTATTAATATTTATTGCCCGGTCGACACCAGTAATCGACATGCCTGCCAAAGCTGAATTTTGATAATCAAGGTCGATAGAGGTATTGGCGGCCAAAACTACTACCGAACCACTAGGGGGAGTGATGGCCGTTGCAATAGAAGAAACAGTAGTGTTGGCGCCAGTACCTATTGAAGGCGAGGTAAAGCTGGCTGCGCCTGCAGAAGTGATGGCGGTCGAAAGGTTTAAAATGGGACGGTAAAAGCTGGTTAATACTATATCTGTAGTGGTGGCGGAGGAGATTGGATTTTCCAAAACAATGCTAATGATACTAGTGGCGGTAGTATCAGCGGCCGTGGCTGAAAGTATAAGCAAATTTTCGTTGCTGGATGATTTTACAGCCGGGTAGGGTGAATAGGAATAAATAAAATCGGCGTAGGATGGTTGAGCAACGGTTGTTTGCCAGTAAGGATCAGTGCCATATAACTTCAAAGTCAGCCAATACCAGCTGCGGGCATAGTCCGTGCCCCAATTTAAGCCGGTAAGGTTTATGTTAACCCAAGTGTAACTTAAAACGTCCGGCACCGCGCCGCTGGAATCAACCACCTCATCATACGTGACACTTCGCTCAACTCCAATATAGGCATCACTTGGTTTCGTCTGTTTGTACCAGCTGTAAGTATCAATGCTTGATAAATTGGCTAAAGGATAATCTGGTATATCATCCAAAGAATTTTGAATCCAAGCGGAGCAAAACCATGTTTCAGTACTTACTGGAGCGGTTAACAGTAAGGTTCTAGAATCATTGCCATTACCTAACGGCTGACCATGGGTCGCATATTCTCCCCTTAAATAGTATTTGGTAGTCTGTGAACCTAAAGCATTAACAAAGAATAAATAATTTCTTTTAGCAACATTCCCATCCGAATCGGTAATAGTGACTAACAAAGAATACGTGCCTGGCTTAGTAACCAAAAAACTGCCGGTAACAACGCCACTCCCGTTATCACTATAAGCCAGTGACGTCTCTACTGGGCTGGTATTAATGGTAGTGCAATTGGCGCAAGTAGTCCCATCTGGTTTTGTGGCAGTAATAGTAAAACTAACCGAATTGCCCAAATCCTTCGTTCGGGCCACCTCGGTAAAGGCAAGCATCTGACTGCTAATGTTGTGAGTAAACTGATTATTGGAATAAGTATTCGTACCATCGTCAAAAACATCGTTTACATTTTCCGATATGGCATTGCTTGTCAGCGCATTGGAATCGGAAGAGGAAAGATAAATGCCATAAGAATAATTCAGGTTAGCGGTGTTATTGCTCAACGTATTATCGTCGGACGAAACCAATTTGATGCCGGTAGCATATGAATTGGCAGTAATATTATGAATAAGTGAACTAGTCGTATTGATGAAATAAACTCCGACCGAGTTATTAGCCGAAAGAGTAGCGTCTCTAACCGTTAAATAACTGGAACTTATCGCCCAAAACATCCCGATGTCACCAGAATCGCCATCGTAGACCAGAGGGGTTTCCGCTGTGCCATGTTGATTATAAAAATAGTAAACCGGCTTTCCTCCCACTAAATTAGTGTTATTTATCGAAATATTGTATTGAGCGTTCGTAGAACCAAAAACGACTAAATTTTCGTCATTATCCGACATCGTATTGCTGGTCAATACACTGGAAGCGGAACCATACAAACCTATCCCCGCGGCATGATTATAATTAGCAGTGTTGCTAGTTAGGATAGTAGAAGCAGCACCGTCAAAATTAAATCCAGTAGAATTATTTGAATTAGCGGTATTGCTAGTTAATGTATTTGAGTTGGAAGCCGAGGTAAAATAGAATCCGCTAATAACGTTGGAATTAGCGGTGTTGCTGGTCAAAGTATTAGAGGTAGCCGCCTGAAGAAAAAAACCATACGAATTATTTGAATTAGCTGTGTTGTTGGTTAAAGTGTTAGAGGTGGCTTCCATGGATGAGGCCGAGATGTAAAAGCCATAAATATAATTTGAATTTGCTGTGTTGCCAGTTAAGGTATTTGAGGATGAATCGACGACCTTATAGCCAGCGGAATTATTTGAATTAGCGGTGTTACTGATCAGTGCGTTATGGTCTGATTCATCAAGTCGAATACCGGTGCCAAAATTGGTAACAATAAAATTAGTGGTGGTGGAATAGCTTTTACCATTATAGTAGACACCATTATCCCCGGCTCCCCCATCTCCGGTAATGGTATAGCCGCCCCCATCCAAGGTAATACTATTTGCGCCAATCAATAGGCCGTGCCCCGTGCAAGACAGATTAGCGGGTAAGGTGTAGTTGCCCATTACCGTATCACCACAGGAACAAACTGCTTTAGTAGGCGAGGCGCCAGGCCCGCATTGCGCTGCTTGAGCTTCGGATACCTGAAAAAACAAAAGGACGCCAGCTACAGCTAGCGCGGTTGAAATTGAACTGAGGCAGTACTTAAATAACATTCTTCTTTATTAGCAGACAATTAGATCTCGGCTAATATAACATGAATTTCCTCTGGATAGAACCTGATACTATATTTCAACTTGCGCGCGCAAGTTGTACTAAAATACTATTCAAAATATCGGTTCAACTTCGAGCTATTGGCGCTTGCGCGTCTGAACAACAACGCCGATACGACAAACAGTAGGACAAAAATGGAATTGAAAACTAGCACACCGATTACTCCTGCCTCGCCCCAAGAAGCTTTAGCTGGCCAAATAGAGAGTGCAACTACTGGAACCAACATCTGAACAAGTGCCGCCGCAAATAATGTACGTGCCATACCGTGCGGCTGTAAGCGCGAAATAATAGAACCGACGAGTCCGACAGCAAATACTGTCCAGTACATCAAATTGGCGGGATTGTTCTCACTGCCAATAATACCAACAGCGCCACTGACCCAGCCGAGGAGGAGCGCCCCCGCAAGTCCAACACCAAAGGCGATGCGGTACGCCATGGCGCGCGTCTTTAGCCATTGCCATAATTCGTAGGTGCCACCCGCGCCTAATAATATAACGGCGTAAGCAGCGGCCTCATTCCACTGCACCTCATTGGTAAACTGCGTTGCCAGAGGCAGCATCAGTACCAACGCAACGATGACGCTCCACACGGTCAGTTGTTTTGTAATATTCTGCATAGCGATAAATGCATATGTTTTCCAAGATCAAGGTACAGAGTTGCCAATCTGGCGGAGGCGGGAGGATTCGAACCTCCGAGACCTTGCGGCCTAACGGTTTTCAAGACCGTCCGTTTCAACCACTCACGCACGCCTCCGTATAA
>CAYZDG010000043.1:0-1526 GCA_964477165.1 uncultured Gammaproteobacteria bacterium | reverse complement strand
CGCCTATGGCGCAGAACCCATCCATACGAAGCCTTTCAATCTAGGCCTGGCGGTGGGGGTGAGATTCGAACTCACGAAACCTTGCGGTTTGACAGTTTTCAAGACTGTTGCCTTCAGCCACTCGGCCACCCCACCATGCGCCGGTATACTATACTCAAAACTGCAGGTCTGGCGAGAGACCCATATTGCCAAATAACCGGCAGGCTGGTACAAATAGATTCCGTGCGCCCGTAGCTCAGCCTGGATAGAGCGTCAGGTTGCGGTCCTGAAGGCCGTAGGTTCAAATCCTGCCGGGCGCACCACCCTTCACTACTCGCTGCGCTCGCAGCTTCGGGTGGCGACGCCAGTGACTAATGCAGCCCCAGCCGTCGAGCCAGCTGGTCTAGCAGCGGCTCGTGCTGCGTATCTATATCCTCTTTTAGTCGAGGGGTTAGCGCCTCGCGTACCGCCGCTGGCTCCTGGTTGTTTAGTGGGATGGACACAGTCGGCCGCATGCCTGAACGGTCTAGAAACAACGCTGTTACCTCGCCTGGATGGTACACGATGTAAAACTGCACCAACTGGTCATAGGGGTACAACCGGTCATCTACCTCTACCCCATCTAGGGTAATACGGCATTCTAGGATGTCTGGTTCGCGCCGCTCTTGGGTAATAAAAATGATGACGCCAAATAATAGGATAAGAAGGAAAAGAAAAGATTGTAGCCCCAACAACGCCCAAATCACCAAGGCCAGCCAAACTATGCCAGCTCCTAGCCACCACTTGGTTGGACGCTGACGCTTATTAAACTCGGGAAACTCCCACGCCACCAGTGGCGTAGACGGCTCTGACGTTCGGGCTTGCTCACTTTCCATAGCTACATTATACACGCCAATTGACGACTTGGCCTAGGTGGACTAGGTTGGGGGCAACTAGTAGGTCGTTAACAAATTACGGAGGAAACTCACAATGCTACCTACCGATGGAAGTATAGGCACCTATAACGGGAGAAGTGGCTCCCATAACCACCGCCCTGATATCGACATTGCTGATCTTGACCCGCGGGAGCGCATCCGCGCCTTTAACTCGGCTACTATCTCCAAGCCGAAGCTACGGCCGCAGGTAGATAAGTTCCGAAGGTACCTTGCCTTTAAGGCTGACCCAAAGGATCCAGCTCGCCAAGTGTACGCCGCTCGCCAGCTGCTCCGCTGCCTGCAGACGCCTAGGTTGCTGCCAGCCGATATCGACACAAACACCCTGGCGTTCGAAATCATATCCGGCGTTGACCCCCGCGAACAAGTAGCCTCTGACACGGCAGTCTGGCTCCTCGATCGCATACTCCACTTCCAGTATGTGCTTAAACTGCATGGCCAGTTCCAAGCCCTACGCGGTAAGAACAACCCAGTGGAAATTTTGATCAAGCAACGGCTAGAAAGTCTGGCGCAAACAGACGAAGATCGTCGCGCTATTCCAAGCTAACAACACAACCCCTCGTAACAACGAGGGGTTGATGCTTTTGTGTCTTTGCGAGGAGGCAATAGAGTCAT
>CAYZDG010000042.1:3756-5375 GCA_964477165.1 uncultured Gammaproteobacteria bacterium | reverse complement strand
GTCAAAAACGCGGGCAACGGCAGTAGTCTGGCCGACTGGATAAGCATGACTGAACCAAGCGTTACTCTGCAGCCCAAGGAGGAGCGGCGCCTACTTTTTACTATTACCGTTCCCCCCAATGCGGCGCCCGGTGGGCACTATGCCGTTATATTCTTCAACGCCTCTGACGGCGCTGTTGCTAGTGGTAGCGCAGGTGTGGGTATTTTACCGCGCGTTGGTTCACTGTTAATGGTGGCCGTGCCTGGTGACGTAGCTAAGGGCGGACGCATAGTTTCGTTTACTGGTCCCAAGTATGTGGAGCGCGGACCCTTGGGATTCGACGTGGTCTTCGAGAATACCGGTTCGGTGCACTACCAGCCCGAGGGCACGGTAAGGGTAACGAATATTTTTGGTCGTAGTGTGGCTTCGGGTATACTGGACGGCCTGTTCGTGTTCCCTAAAACCTCGCGTTCTATGAAGGCCTTAGTAGCGGGTGACCGCTATTACTGGGGTCCGCTTAAAGTTACCCTAAGTGTTACTGACGGCGATGGACAGACACATGAGACTAGCTTGCGCATGTGGGCTTGGCCGTGGCACATCACCTTAATTCCGCTGGCCGGGTTGTTATTGGTTATATTTGGGCTTATTCAGTTCAGGCGCCGCTTTCAGTTCCAGGTACGGCGGCGCGAATAGCCGTGGCAAAGCGAGCCTACCTATCTACCCTGCTGCTGTGGGCTGCCGCGGCAGCGTTGTTTTCTTTGCCTGTATTGCTACTAGCTGATCCGTTAAGCATTACCGTGCAGGTAGATAATCCCAGTGTCCCTGGCGGGGATGATAATGGCAACGATAATGGTGGTGGTGGAGGCGGCGGAGGGGGTGGAGGCGGCGGCAGTACACCCACCCCACCGCCAAGCCCAACAGTACCAACAACGGTGACGTTTAGCGGCACGGCCTACCCCGATAGCCGCGTTACTGTGCTGCGCGACGGCCAAATAGCAGCCACGACCGTGGCCGGTCCCGACGCCCACTTTCAAATATCACTAACCGGGCTAGCCGCTGGTAGCTATATGTTTTCACTCTATGGGGAAGATAGCCGCGGTCGGCGGTCTAACCTTTTCACCTTTCCTATAACCCTTACCGACGGCGCGGTAACTACTATTAGCGGCATCTTCATTGCGCCCACTATTGATTTAGATAAGGCCGAGGTACGGCGCGGCGACACCATGACCGTTATCGGCCAGAGTGTGCCAGATGCAGCCGTTACTATTGCGGTGAATTCCGCCCAAGAGTTGTTTATTACTACAACCGCTAACGCTGATGGTGCTTACGTGCGGCAGTTCGACACTACGCCGATGGATATTGGTGACCATAATGCCAAGGCCAAGGCCGCCAGCCAGGAGCGCATTAGTCCTTATGGGCAGGCAGTTGGCTTTAAAGTCGGCACGCGCAATGTGGGGCGGGAAAATGTGTGCAATCTTAAGGCGGATTTGTCAGGTGACTGCAAAGTAAACTTGGTTGATTTTTCCATTTTGGCCTACTGGTACCGCCGTGCCGATCCACCAGCGAACATGGATCTGTCCGGTGATGGAAAGGTCGATATAGTAGACTTCAGTATCATGGCCTACTATTGGACTGGGTAG
>CAYZDG010000042.1:2586-3656 GCA_964477165.1 uncultured Gammaproteobacteria bacterium | reverse complement strand
GATGGTAGCTCCATTGTTAGCCTGTGGGTGGAAAAACCAGCGCCAGCAGCTGCGATTTCAGGCGAGGCGGTGCGGAACGTCGGTAGCAGAATACGTTTTTCTGGCATCGTTCCTGGAGGATTCGAGGGGGTTGGGGGCAAGCTTTTCTCGTTTACACTGGAGCCCCGAGATAGCGGTGAGCTACCTTTGCGTTTTTCTAGCAGCACCAAGGTGTATCTGAATGGTCCTGAAGGTGCGTCGGCTAGTTTAGTATTAGAATCCACTTCGGTGGTGATACGGTCGGAAAAGCAGCCAGTGTTCGGCGTGGCCCAGAATGACCACGACGCGCCCGAGCTGTTTAATCCCGAGCTGGTGCGTAACCCCCAGCTGTTAGATGGGCAATGGGCCTTAATATTTAGCACTACCGATAAGAATTCAGGCCTGGATCACTATGACGTGTGGGAGCAGCCAGCTAGTTGGTGGCAACGGTTATTTAGTCGTCCAAGTTGGGCCTCGGCTACTAGTCCATATTTAGTAGCGGATCAGTCATTGCGACGAGTGATTCATGTGCGAGCGGTAGATAAGGCCGGGAATATGCGACTGGCTATTATTACCCCCCGGTCAGCGACGTCATTATCAATCTACAGCGTTGCGGCCGTAGTTCTGCTACTATTACTTGGTAGCTATGCTGTTCGCCGCTGGATCAACCACCGTCGGTAAGCGCGCCAGCCGTTGGTTGGCAGCGACGCTATTAGTGTCGTTAGTGGCGTTGTGGGCGCAGCCTGTGGTCGCAGCCACGGTTTATCTGTCTCCATCCCTCGGTACTTACTCCGTGGGTAGCTCGGTTACCATTGGCGTTTACGTCACCAGCGCAGATCAGGCCATGAACGCGGCTTCGGGCGTTGTTACCTTTCCAGCAGATAAGTTGCAAGTGACGAGCTTAAACAAGGCCTCGTCAGTATTTAACTTCTGGGTGCAGGAACCGTCGTACTCTAACGCGGATGGCACAGTTCGCTACGAGGGTGTAGTGCTTAATCCTGGTTTTAAAGGCACGGCTAAGCGCATCCTTGCTATTACATTTAAGGTGCGGG
>CAYZDG010000042.1:0-2486 GCA_964477165.1 uncultured Gammaproteobacteria bacterium | reverse complement strand
TGCCCGCGGGCGTAACCGGAGTAAGCGTGCTACTAGATCAGAGCCCGTCGACCATACCTGGCGCGGCATCTGATGGCTTGTTTGATAGCTACATCTTTAGGGATGTGGCGGATGGCACGTGGTACGGGCACGTGCGGTTCCAAACTGGAGCTACCTGGGGCGCCGCCGCCCACCGCCGCGTGCGCATTGATACCAGTAGCCCGTCGCGCATGGTCATTTCACAGGTAGAAGACGATCCTGCCTGGCTCCAGGGTCAAGCCGCCTTTCGCTTTGACGCCGTCGACGAGTTATCTGGTATCGACTACTACCGCGTCTTTATCGACAGTCAGCCGCCGGTGGCCTGGCGGGATGACGGAACCCACATATTCCGTACCGCCTCGTTAGATGCCGGTAGCCACAGTATCCGTGTTACCGCGTTTGACCGGGCGGGAAATTCATTCGCTGATACAACCACGTTTATTGTTACTGCTCCGGCGCCATCGGCGTTAACCGCCGCCCAAGCAGTGAGCCGCGAGGCAGTAGGCTGGATGGCGGTGTTTATTCCGGCTATTGCCATGCTGCTGTTGTGTCTAGTAGTAGTGTGGTACGGCTGGCTAAAGTTCGGGCAGTTCCGTCGCCGCTTCCGTACTGATATTCGGCTAGTAGAGCGCAGTACGCACCAGGCATTCGCTAAGCTGCGGCGCGACGTTGCGGACCACCTCAAACTATTAGAGAAGGCCAAGCTGCGTCGCGATTTGACTAGGGAGGAGACTAGCATCTTGGCGCAGCTTAAAATTGACCTCGACGAAAGCGAGACTATCTTGCAGCGCGAGATGAAGGATTTAGAGAGGGAGTTGTAGAGGTTAGGACAGAGGACGGAGGACTTAGGACAGAGAAACTGATAGGCGGGTACAATCTCGCTGTGTCCTGTGTCCTGTGTCCTGTGTCCTGTGTCCTAGACCCCCACCCTAAAGTGACAAATATCACCATCTTGAATGGCGTAGGTCTTACCCTCGATGCGTAATTTGCCAGCGTCACGGCAGGCAACCTCGCCGCCCAGAGCAATAAAGTCTGTCGTCGGTACTACCTCGGCGCGGATAAAGGCGGCTTCGAAGTCAGAATGAATTACTCCGGCGGCCTGCGGCGCCAAGGTGTTGCGTCGCACTGTCCAGGCGCGCGTCTCCTTTGGTCCAGTGGTAAAAAAAGTAATTAGATCTAAGGCGCCGTAGGCCGCCGTAATCAATTGGTCTAAACCAGACTTAGCTACGCCCAGAGCCGCCATGTACTCGGCGCGCTCTGCGTCGGGCAAAGCAGCTAGCTCGGCTTCTATTTTGGCACATAGGCTTATTTCACCCGCTGGTCCGGTTTGGCTCTCGCCGACGTTGTATACCAGCAACAGCGGTTTGGCCGTGAGTAGCATCAGCTCGCGGCGGTAGAGCTCTTCCTCAACCGTCAGCTCGACGCTGCGGGCTGGCAGGTTTTGTTGCAGGGCTGCCTTTATACGTTCTAGCACGGCCACGTGGGCGCTTACTTCGGCGCTGGGGCCGCTCTTTAACTTGGCACGAGTGCGTTCCAGCGCCCCCGACACCGCTTGTAGATCTGCTAGGGCCAGTTCTACAGCCAGCACTTCGTGGTCTTCAGCTGGGTCAATTGTGCCGTGCACGTGGGTGACGTTAGGGTCGGTAAAGGCGCGTAGCACCATAGCAATAGCATCCACCTCGCGGATGTGCGAGAGGAATTTGTTGCCCAGCCCTTCGCCCGCGCTGGCGCCTTTTACTAGGCCGGCAATATCCACGAACTCAATAGTCGTGGGGATAATCTTGTCGGATTTAGAAATGGCGTCCAGCTGCTCTAGCCGTGCGTCCGGCACCGGCACCACACCCACGTTGGGGTCAATGGTGCAGAAGGGGTAGTTTTCCGCTGGTACCGCCACGCGCGTTAAGGCAGTGAACAGGGTAGATTTACCGGCATTGGGTAGGCCGACCAGGCCGACTTTTAAAGACATGGGAGTAGAAAGTAGAATTGGGGTGCAGGAGCAAGGGAAGAATACGGTGGTTGGACAATCTCGTCGAGCGGGGAGAAAAAGGCACCCGTCCGCGGTTGGCGGACGGGTAGTTTTTAATCGGTGAATGCCTCGTGATGGCAGGAGCGAATAATACCCTTTAGACACCAGAGACTAAGGTACAGCAGAGCGCTATTAGTGGTATCAATGGCCACTAACGAGCTGACACCGACAGTTGTGCCGCAGGTTTTATCCTCGAGCTCATGAACCACTGCCACCGCGTTGGAGATAGAGAGCCCATTGAAAATCCTAAGTCTTCCCCAGCGATCGACCCACGGCTGAAGAATTACTATGCCTCGCAGCAGTTGCACGCCGTCGCTTATCTGCACGGTGTGCTTGATCCGATTAATCGCAATTAGAGATTCGTCGGCAGGACGCTCGTGCCCGAAGATGGACTTGGTCACAGCTCCCAGCTGATGGAACTGCAGGTTTCCAATTAAGCCGT
>CAYZDG010000041.1:0-5493 GCA_964477165.1 uncultured Gammaproteobacteria bacterium | reverse complement strand
GTGCCGGCCACCATGGCGCAGTTGCGCGGGCTAATGATGAGTGAATTACCAGCTATGCTGCGGTTGGCTTCCACATTTAACCAGGTGGTGGCGCCATCGCTTGATCGCTGGAACTGTACTATATTCGCATCACGGCCACGCGCTGAATCAATTGGCGCGCTAAAGGTGATAAGTACAGCGCCGTTAAGACAAACATCAGTCGCGCCAAAAGTTGGGTTAGCACTAATTACTCGTGGTCGCGCCTGACAGCACGTTGGATTTCGATTTACGGCGCAGCCGTTCTCAAACGGTAACGGGCAGGAACTATCGGAAACGCAAACGTCGTTAGAGATACACGCCTCGGGATCTCCGCCCCCGCCCGGGCCAGTGCCCGAGCTACTAAGCACGCGGAAGCTAAGCTCATTACTGGGGTTAGTACTGGCCGGGTTTACTCGCACGGTGCCATTAACCGCGCCGACTGGTACCACCGCGTCAGCTACCGCCGTGGATGACCACGCGCCAGTACTAAGAGCCGGCGTAAAGCCGCCAGTGAGGCTGGTAAATTCTACCTGGCCGCTCGAGCCAAAGAGACGACCAGTAAGATCAACAGGTGCCTCTACTCGCGCCCGGTTCGGATCAACTGTCCGTAAACAAGCGCCAATGGACGCACCAGTAACACCAAAAGTAGCTCGGGCTGACGGTCGTCCACCCTCGGGCGGACGCGGCACGCAGCGGCTAGCCTGGCACAGCGGCGCGTAATCTGGGCAGTCGCTATCTTGCGTGCAGCTAATTTGCGGCTGCGCCGCCACTAGCTGCTGGTTCTGCACAATGACAACACCGCCCGCCGCCAGCAGTATGACTAAACTAGTAACTAGTAACGAATAACGACCCATACTATGGACTACTAAATGCCGGATACACCACTACGTCCGCGGGTGTGCTGGGGTTGGGGTTAGCCGCGGCTGTAGGAACCGTCATAATAATTTGGTTCCGCGTCGCATAGTTCTGCGGCAATGGACACTGGCAGCTATCTGCCGCTGGATTTGGTACCAGGGCGCAACTGCCGCAAGTGCTGCCGCAAGTGCTGGCCTGGCAACTATTTGAACAATTAATACCCGGGGTACAGGCTTCGGGCCGATCTACTTCATCCCAGGACAAAATATCTCCAGCTGACACATCTACTAAGTCGCCACTGCTGTTAGTAACTTTAATTTCTCCGGTTTCGGCCGCGACCAAACACTGCGTGCCAGTCCATCGTCCGATTTGCGCTGGACCATCACCCGCGCCGGTGTAACAACCTAAGTTGTAACCAAGAATAGTAACGCACTGGCCGTGCGGCCCAGTATTTGGGCTAACGCGGGTAATAAGCGGACTACCGCCATTCACGCTATCGCCAGTGCGGAACTGCCAGCGCTGCCGACCAGATAGGGCATTACCGGCATTGTCCTGCACACCCATCACCTCATCACTGCATAGGCCACCTGTGCCATATAAGCTAGGCAAGTAGGTTCGGTTCGGCGCCAGTACTTCGGTGCCAGGTAATAGGCCAAACTGTTGGTTAGAACCAAGGATTGCTCCAGCATCCACCTGTCGCGTGGGCACGTCATTGGCCATAAGGTAAGTGGAGTAATCTACCGAATCCAGTGCAATGCCAGAGTCGTCGTTGAGCGTGGCGACTACACGACCAGGCCACGACGCCCCCACATTTAGAGCTCGATCAACATCTGTCGCGTTTTCGGCTGGGTACAACTGGGTTCGGTTTAATGTGGGTGCCTCCAAATCCACGCTGCCGTTGGTACGGAAGTTGTAACTACACACATCACCACCGCACGTCATACCAGCTGGACCAGAGGTAGTGTCGAGTGACATACAACTAGCGCCGCGGATGCCATCGGCACCGTCGTGTACTTCTACTTGGATGTTGGCGTTAGGATCAAAGCAGCCACAGCTAGCTGGCGCTCCCCCGCCGCACGCCCCAGTTGGCTTCCAACGCACGCTCTTAGTAGTTAGGCCAACAATGCGTCCAGCGACGGGGCTACCGCCCTGCGTAATTAGCAATGTAGCCAGGGTTGGATCGGTTACCTGGTTTGGTCCAACTGCGTTGGCGAACACCGTGATGGTGCTAGGGTCAATAGCCTTAGTGAATTTGACCGTAACATTAATGTTCCGCGGCTGGGTTGTGTCTGGATCTGGAGTAACGCTTAAGATGCGCGGCGCTTCGGTATCCAAATCGTTAGACAGAACAAAGTCCCAACTCACGTCGGATTGCATAAAGCGACGACGGCTATCAGTGCCTTCTAGTACATTGGGGTTTAAAGCGCTGCGCGTGCCGCCCTTTAGTAACAAAGTGTAGGTGCCGGCAGTGTAACAACCACAGCTACGTAAACCAGGACATTGGGCGACTGTGGCCGCGGCTGGATCCTGCGGCTGGCAACTCTCGGCTGGCGGTGTGGTGAAATAAGCATTAGCCCGCAGACATTGGTTAATTGGCGGCGTGCTGCCACAGGTGTTTGGTTCAGCCAATGGCACTGGCTCACGATCCAATGGCGCGGGGCAGGGCGTGCCCGAACGAATAGTGAGGCTGCGACCACTGCAGCGCAGGTGCACATTATCCAAAACCGTTCCACCGCGAGAAAGTACCACCGATTCTGGTGTTATCGAGGCGCAATTCAAATCTTGGTTAAACGTCACCACTACCAAACTATTACGCGGCGCCGGAGCATCTAATGGATCGGGGGAGCGATCTGTCCACATTAGGTAGCGGAATGTATTTGTTCCACCGCCGCCGGGATCTTCGCCGCCGCCGCCAGGGTTATTAATGCCAGTACCGCGGCCAAGCAGATTCATTACAAACACGGCAATAGCCCACGACGCCAAAATAATCGCTAAACCAATAACGCCGTCGATAATTACCTTTTTTGCCTTACTAACTTGCTTCTCGTCACCCTTTGATGTCATCCATAAAAAACCGCCATATAAGATGATAATAAACGCCACGATACCCAAGATGCCTAATACAATGTTAACGATGCTGGAAATAGTATCCACCAGCGACTGCCGACCGATTTCCACGCTGCTTAACTGATCCAAACCAAAGTTGCTATCAGCTTGCGCCAAAGCCACAACCGGCAGCAGTAAACTGGCGGCGATGATGGCAGCGATAAAGTAACGACGCATAGTAGTAGTGTACATGGTGCTACTGCTCGACGCAGTAGAGATATGAAGCAACACCACAACTATTAGTGCCATTCACCAACCACGCCGTACTGATCTGATTACTAAGACCGCGCACTTGACTGGCAGTACTTAGGCCAACTGTCCACGGCCCACCGGCACCCCCACAATCATTTGTGGCGTTATTGTAGCCAGTAGCCATGGAGTGACTAATTGAAGTCTGCACAGGCCAGGACAATGTTGCCGGCGCGTAATTATCGCTATCAGCAGTGAAAAGACGATGACCATCTTCCGTAACGTAAAGCGTATTAGCATGCGTAATGTTGCCATTCTGCGCCACTGGCGGCAGGCTGGCGTCACCCCAGATCAGCGCCTTCCAAGTACCGTCAGTGCTGCAAATCGAGTTCGCTTTCTCCCACCAGGTACTACCGGGCAACGCGGCATTCGCGCCAAAGCCGCCATTGCCAGGAATGGAACCACTAGTCACGCGGATTCGCTTAGCTGGTACAGGTTGTTGCACGCAGTACAGCTGGGCTCCAGCAACACAGGTAATGCCGCTACCAGTATTGAACCATGTCGGATCGGTAGCATTAGCGTTACCACTACCGCCCGAGTTAGTAGACTGATTCGACGTCCACGTATTCGTGCCATAGCAAGTGCCGTAGCTATTACCGGTGTACACATTGCCGCTTCCAACTGCCGCCGATAAATTAGTTGGTACATCATTATCGCTAGCAGCGGTGAACAATGCCGCGTCATTCTGATTGTAATAAGTATGCCCCGCCTGAATAACCGTTTGCTGCAAAGTTGTCGGAATGGTGCCGCCCCACAGTAGTGCGCGCCACTCCCAATTGTCGCTAGTCCGAACATCTTTCTGGCAAAAATCATTGGCGCGTTCGTACCAGGTGGAGCCGCCAAGATCAGTGGCAATGGCAAGGTTACCCTGGTGACTAGCAGCTGTTACTACTATTTGCTCACCTGGGGTTGCTGGTACCTCAACGCAGTACACGGGCTTGGACACAGTTTGGCAGTTACTCTGCCCAGGGTAAGCCAGGCTCCAGCGTGCTAAATCATTAGTGCCACCGCTGGCACCCCAGCCGGTGAAGGAAGTCCAGTCGGTGCAATTGTAGGCCGGCATCCCAATGCCGCGGCCGGTCCACACGCTTTGGCCTGGATCGGCTATGGATCGGTGCGCTGTATAGGGCAGCGTGGTATCGCCTGGTCGCGTGCCAAATACAAACTGGCCCGCACTGTTACGGTACAAAGTGCCTGCCGCCACCACGCCCGGCGTGGGGTTATTGCTGAACCAGAGCAAAGCCTTGTAGCGCTTTGATAGATTAGCGCGGCTATCGCTTTGGCAGAAATCATTAGCGTTGAGCTGCGCGTCAGCGGCCGTGCCAAAGTCGCCATTGTGAACTGCCTGGGTCGCGAAAATCTCGCGGGAGACACCAGGGCCATCAAGTAGCGGCACTACGCGAACGGGAAAATCAAGCACCTGACCGTATAAACCAGCAGCTAGTTGGACATTCACTACGACTTCATCGCTAGTGATTGCCACTGCCTGAAACTGCACATTAGTGTTCCAATCAGCGCCGGCGCCGAACGGAGACGGCCAAACGCTGGATAAGATACCGCCGGTAACGATGTTGCCGCCAGCGACGCTGTAGCTACTGCCGGTAATAGTCATGGCGTCACCACTATTATGGATACGTAGAGGGAAGGTGAGGTCGTCACCGATCCACACCCCGCCGCCATCGAGTTCGGTCAGTGCTACATCACCAACGGGAGTCCCCTGAATATGGACTTCTAGATTAATTACCGGCTGCCGATAGCTCAAACTCAATCGGCTGCCATACACTACCGTGCTTGCGCTACAGCCGGGCAGATCAACACTGCCGCGGAACGGCCGCACCGTAACAGTGTAATTGGTACCAGCCACAAGGCCAGTAAGATCCATACTGGTTACATCATCAGTCGAGGTAACGCTTAATACTGGCGTGGCGCCATTCCACACCCGAATCTCGTAGCTACTACGTATTGGCGCGGGGTCGCTCCAACTTAAACGCGCCGAGGTATTGGATAGCCAACTAAACGTGGGGCTACCCATAGCCTCCCAGCCTGGACGTAGTCCGAGATCTGCTGTTGCTGGCGTCGAGAATACCCCGCCAGCGTACGCTAGTACGTTCAGGCTATTTGGGGTGCTGGTCACCGTATAACACTGGGTAAGTAGCTGATTGTTCTGCGACCGCAGACTACCATCGGCAACGCGAAGTTGTTCTGTACCCGACGGCAGCTGCAGCGAGAAGTCATCAGGGTTACCCGGACCCCAAGTCCAAGCTG
>CAYZDG010000040.1:0-5500 GCA_964477165.1 uncultured Gammaproteobacteria bacterium | reverse complement strand
TAGTCTATAGTCGTTAGTCTTTAGTAAATGCAAATGCAAAACGAACCAATTGCTCGGCCGGCGACTTTGGACTTTTTACGTCGGGCAATGCAGCGGCCGGCGCCGGTGTATCTGTTCATCGGCGGCAGCCACGTGGGTAAGGCAACACTGGCGCAGTGGCTGGCGCAAGGCGTCCTCTGTTTAAGCGAGGAGGACAAACCATGCGGAACCTGCGACGGCTGTAGGCAGGTTCTTGGTAACGTGCATCCAGATGTTTTGTTCGTGGATGTATTAGAAGACAAGCGGGACGTGAGCATTGAGCAGGTGCATCATTTGCACCAGTGGCTAAGTCAGACGTCATTGCTAGGCGGTAGGCGAGTGGCCACAGTCCTTTCTGCTGGACGGTTAAGTCTACCCGCTGCCAATGCCACGCTAAAGATTTTGGAAGAGTCCGCGGCTAAAGCAGTGGTCATTCTCATCGCGGATAGCATAGAAGCATTACCAGCTACGGTTGTTTCGCGCTGTCAGTTGGTGCGGCTGCAGCCAGTACCCGTGGCGCAGTTAGTTAGCGAGTTAGTCGAAAGGGGAGCAGACGCATCATTGGCACAGCAGCTGGCCGTCGCCAGTTATGGCCGGCCCGGGTTGGCTATTGAGTGGTTACAACGGCCCGAGGCTTTTGCCGAGTATCGCCAGGCCATGGATGATCTAGCTCTGTTGTTCGACCGACCCAGCGTGGCTTGGGCAGCTATCGAAAGCGCGGCAGCAGGCGACCAGCCCGACGCTTATCGTCGTGTGGCTCAAGCCCAAGTATTAGTGGCCGAGGCGGCGCGGCACAAGGCCGGCGTGATATCTAGCATATCAGCAGCGTCGCAACAGTTGGCGCAACGCCCATGGTCTGAACTGGTTAGCCTATGGACGGGATTGGCTAATATCGGGCAAACTGAAGGTACAAATATCAATATCCGCATCTTGCTTGAAGCCATGAACTTAAATTCAAAAATATATGCTCCATAAGTCTATTGCCGTTGTAGCCGTGCTCGCCGTTGCCATTACGGCTGGTGGTTGTATTAGCATCACGGGTGGCAATAAAGACAATAGTAAAGCGCCAGATGGTTTTGTGTTCCGCACGGCCGATGGCGGCACAACCTGGAAACACGCCGCGGTGCAGTTGCGTCCCGGGGCTAACGCGTTGTCGCTGGCCAATACTACCGTTACTTCTTTGGCTGTTGATCCCACGGATAGCAAAGCCATGTACGCTGGCACGCCAGATCGCGGTTTGTTCTACAGTTACACTGGCGGCCAAGATTGGGCGGCGACGCTAGAGAACCTGGGATCCATTGGCACGATCGCAGTTGATCCGTTAGATCGCTGCACCGTGTATGTTGCTATTGGTTCGGCACTGCACAAGACAGAGGATTGCACCCGCAGCTGGACGAGGCTGGTGGCAGCTGGCGGCAAGGGCACTAATTCTGTGTCGGCAATTGTGGTCGATAGTACCACAGCTGGACGACTGTACATTGGTACGGCTTTGGGCGAGGTGCACCGTTCTGAAGATGGCGGCGTAAGTTGGACGCTGATACACAAGTTCCCCAGTGCCGTAGGTAAATTAATCCAAAGTCCTAATGATCCCGTCACGATGTACGCGGCGGTGACTAGTCGTGGCCTATGGCGGTCTGGCGACAGCGGTGATACTTGGGCGGATGTAAACCCGCGCGAAATAAAGGACGGCAAGCCAGCTAAGCAAGCTATTCGCGGCAGCACGGCAGTACGCGACGTGGCCGTAGATTACACCGTGCGTGACGGTCTCGTGGTGGCTTCTGACGCTGGCCTATGGAGTACAGATGATGGCGGAGTGAGCTGGAGTTCATCCACCCTGCCGGTGAGTTTGGATCGCGGCGTGCGTTTGGGCAAGATTGCAGTTAGTCGCACCAATAGCGGCCAGATCTACATCACTGTGGGCAGTCGTCTAGCTAGTACTCAAACAGATGGCGAGGCCTGGGGCTGGACTGATTTGCCTAGCAAGCGGCCAGTGGTTGACTTGCTATGGCCAGCCAGCACAGACTATCTATTCGTTGCCTTTGGCGCGCCAATAAAATAACCGAACTTATCTTATGGCTAGTATATCTCCGCAGTTCGACGTTGCCGCTACAGCTGTAGAGCAGAATTTGCAGCATGAACTGGCCGGTATCCGCGCTGGCCGCGCCACGGCCGCCATGCTGGATGAAGTTAAGGTGGAGGCCTACGGCGTACGCGTGCCACTGCAGCAGCTAGCTTCGGTTTCTATACCCGAGCCACGGCAGTTAGTAGTAAGCCCTTTTGACCCGCAAACAGCTAAAGATATTGAGCGGGCATTGCAGGCCGCGGATCTTGGCCTATCTATTGCCGTGGAAGGTAAAACTATTCGGCTAACCGTGCCGCCTTTAACCGAGGAGCGCCGTAAGGAGCTAGTGAAGGGATTAAAGCAGAAGCTAGAAGCGGCGCGGGTGCGTTTGCGCAATTGTCGTGACGAGCAGCGCGAAGCTGTAATCGCGGCCGAGCGAGCCGGCGAAATGGGGGAGGACCAAAAATTCAGTCAGCTGAAGGACTTGGACGACCGCACTAAGCATTGGCAGGAACAGCTGGAAGCAAAGGCGAGCGCCAAGGAAGCTGAAATCATGACGGTATAGCCGCCATGGTTACCGTATTGGCGTTTATCGTCATTCTGGGGTTGCTCGTGCTAGCGCACGAGTTTGGCCACTATTGGGTGGCGCGCCGCGTGGGTGTGGCCGTTGAGGAGTTTGCCATTGGTTTCCCGCCGCGGCTGTTGAGTTGGGTACGGCGCGGCACACGTTATTCATTGAACTTGGTGCCGTTTGGTGGATTTGTTCGCTTAGCCGGTGAGGAAGAAGGTAACCCAGCTGGGCTAGAATCTGACGTTAATCTTAAACCCATTGGCATAAGCCTGTACCAGGCTAATCGTTTGCGTCGCGCCGCTATTATGGTGGCTGGCGTGGTTATGAATTTCTTACTTGGCGCGGCGCTCCTCGCTGTGGGCTTTGGCGTGGGCTTACCCCAGGTAATAGATGGTGAGGCACCGGCGTACGCCCGCGACGTGCGCATTCAAATTGTTTCAGTGTCTACTAACTCGCCAGCCGCAACAGCAGGTCTGCATCCAGGTGACTCGATTGCCAGTTTAGATGGCCAGCCTGCCACCACGCTGGATCAGATACAAAGCTATACCAATAGTCACGCTGGTCAGCCTATTGCTTTAGGCGTGCGCCGTGGTGAGGAGCAACTCACACTCTCTCTGACGCCGCAGCTGCTGCCAGAAAGCGAAGGCAAGGCCGTGGTTGGCATTGGGTTAGCGCAAATAGGGCGCGTGGCCGTGCCGTGGTGGCGTGCGCCGTGGGAGGGTTTAGTAGCAGCATGGTCATTGGTAGTAGCAATTATTTTTGGCCTGGGCGATATAATCGCCAAGTTGGTTAGCGGCAGCGGCGGGGTAGACGTAGCCGGGCCTATTGGCGTGGCCGTGCTCACTGGCCAGGCCGTGCAGTTAGGCTGGTTGTACGTGTTGCAATTCGTGGCTGTGCTTTCGATTAACCTAGCGGTTATTAATCTGCTACCTTTGCCAGCGCTAGATGGCGGTCGGTTGGCTGTGTTGGCCATTGAGTCCATACGGCGTAAGTCATTACCCGAGAAGTTGGAGCAGAACCTGCACCGTTTTGGTTTTGGCGCGCTTATCGCCCTGCTTATCTTGGTCACAGTGGTAGACGCCCGCCGCTTTGGCGGCGGCATTTGGCACGCGGTGGTCGGACTCTTTAGTTAATAATAATCGCGTGTCATGCCGGACTTGATCCGGCATCCCCTGGTTGAAAGGGGACCCTGAAACAATACTTAGACTTCGCTCAGTGCATGTTTCAGGGTGGTATGTGTATCTCATTGGCCGATTGACAGGTGGGCGTTGATGCTCCATAAGGATAGAAATGATCATTCAAATACTAATATTTAGGAGCTAGGAGTGAATAACATAGTCAGCCTCTCTGGAATTCTTGAGGAAGCTCTAGTTAACCCGTTACCTCTACTGGAGCCGAGGGCAGATATGGGGATTAAGGGAATCATTGGACGTAGCCACTGTAGGTGTAGATGGGATTTATTCCTTCTCGACGGTGCGTCTTACTTTGAGTGGAACCTTAGAACCCGTCGTGGTTCATCGTGGTGGAGTTCCGTTACTGTGGCCATAGATGTCTCTACGAGTAGTTACCTAGATTGGGTCTCGCAGTTTACTGTAGCGGCAACTACTGCAGCGCCGAAGCTGCTTTTCGTCAATCATCCAGGAAAATGCCCGCGATGCCACGTGGTATCCAGCGATGTGTTTAATAACTTATTACAGGAGCCGGCACCCAGGTTGGGACAAGAGCTATGTGATTCCTGTCGGGAGAAGATTGTGTTAACCAAGGATGAGTCTAGTGCGGCGGCAAGAGTAGCTGCTCTTAGACGGAGACCTAGCACCCTCGATGCTCTGTATGCTCTCTACGAAGGCCGGTGCCAGCTCTGTCATCGTGTGGTTCCGCGCGTATACGCTACTATTGAACATATAATCCCGCGCTCTTTGGAACACACCGAGGTAGTAGTTGATTATGCTGCCGAGCATTGGGGCAGCGACGATGCGATGATGTTGGCCCAAGTGCTACCCCCGATCACCGAATCAGCTCTCAACTTCACCTTAAGCTGCATTACCTGCAACACCACGAAGAGGGCGCGGATACTTGAACCATTAGTACTCGTTGAATTACTTCGTTCTGCACGTGATAATTTTCACATGCTACAACTGCAGCTCGGCATTGAGTAGCGAGGTAAAAAATTGAACAACGGCCCACAGAAGTGGGCCGTTTTGCTATACTCATCACAGTATGAAAATCACTTCCTCCAAACCCCTCGCCTCTAACATATTAATGACCATGCGGCAGTTGGGGTACAGCCCGCACCAGGGCAGGGCTACGGACAGCTTTGTGCGGCCAATGAGCGGAGGCAGTCGGTATCCGCAATTTCATATTTATGTGCAGTCAGCCAGTCCATTGGCCATGACTTTGCACTTAGATCAGCGCGCGCCGACCTACGGCCACCAGGCTGCCCATGCCGGCGAGTATGAGGGGCCGGTGGTAGAGGCCGAGGCCGCGCGGATCCAGGCATTATTAGGTGAGTAGTATTAGTTTATTTTGAGGGCATCCCTACCCACCTGGCACACGAGATAGTGACTTAGATAAGTAATACTGGGGGTTTTTAAACAATTCTGGTGAGGAAAATCTGAAGCAGAATTCTCTCACGTACTCGGGTAGGTTTTCAGACCAATGATGAGGTATTGACTGGATAGTATATATGTGATAAATAGATAAATATTATTCTTTGAAATCAGTAAATAGGTCGTCACAAAATCATTGGGTCAGTGACCCAGGAAGGTTCTCATGCCAATTATTATTATTTGCGCAGTCTTATTGTGTACTCTGTTGGCGTTTGCGGAGCAGGCCCTCCAGCCCCAAATGGT
>CAYZDG010000039.1:0-5523 GCA_964477165.1 uncultured Gammaproteobacteria bacterium | reverse complement strand
TTCTGTTTTCTATTTTCTACTTACTACTTTCTATTTCCTGTCTCCCTCGCTCCCGCCGGTACTCGGCCAAGGCAAACAGCACGAATATAGCGTCGAGGATAGTAATTAGTGTAAGGAACACCGAGTGATGCAGTGCCACGCGATGCACCTGGTACGCCATAGCTGCCAGGTTGACGATAATAGCTGTCGGGTAGGCCCACAGCTTGCGGCGGAACAGCTGAATCGAAAGGAAGATATTCAATAGTCCGTGGAGCAGCAAATACGCCGCGGCGAATCTAACCGCATCAGCGGACGCGCCACGCAGGATGTTACCGGCGAGATCAACGAGGCGATCATTGGGATCTTCCAGCAGCTCGTTCGCGGTAAGGCGATAAAACGAGCTAGTTAACCACTGGCTGCCTATGAATAAAACTAGGCCACCACTAACCGTCTCCCAAATACCATTAAAGCCCTTGAGTAGGAGCGAGAGTAGGAAGATGGGAGAACGCCGCATGGGTAGGTATTAGGTTGTAGGTTTCAGGTTTTAGGAATTCGTCATTTCCCGACGTTCTGACGTTCTGATTTCCCGTTTTCTTTGTTCTATGTTCTTTGTTCTATGTCCTGTGTCCTCTGTCCTATGTCCCCTGTCCTACGTCAGCCCTTTATCCACCAACGCGATAATCACGCCCACGGTACCCATAACGCCGCCGATGACCCACAGGCGCATAACGATTTTGGATTCGGGCCAGCCAGACGCCTCTAGATGATGATGTAATGGCGCGGATTTAAAGACCTTCTTGCCGCGAAACTTCTTAGACAGCAGCTGAATGATTACCGACAGCGTCTCGATTAAAAACACAAATCCGATAATTGGCAGCAGTAATACGGTATTAGTGAGCATAGCCACAATACCTACGGTCACGCCCAAAGCCATGGCGCCGGTATCACCCATAAAAAAGCGAGCGGGCGGAATATTGAACCAGAGGAAGGCGAGCAGCGCGCCGACCAAGCAGACGCACAGAGCGGCCAGCTGAAACTTACCTTGGGCAAAGGCAACAGCGCCTAGGCTAGCCAAGGCCATTAGTAATGTGCCTCCAGCCAGACCGTCTAGCCCGTCTGTCTCATTAACCGAAAAAGCGACGGAAACAATGATGAAAATAAAAATAGGAATGTACCACCAACCTACGAATAGATCGCCGATAAATGGCACGTGCAAAAAATCCCAGCCTAATTTGAAGTAGAACCACAGCGCGCCCACCACGGCGATGCCGGTGTACAGCAGCAGGCGTTGACCCATCGACAGGCCGCCCGTCGACGCTCCCCTGCCCCGTACGTTCAGCCAATCATCCACTAGGCCAACTAGCCCAGCGGCAACTAGCGCCGCCAAGGGCAACCAAGTTTGGCGCCGTGTGAGAAAGTCTAAATCGGCAAACACGCTATTTGGTCCTAGCCACAACGCCAAAGCGTGCAGCCCCAAAGCCACAATGGCCACTGTGCCCCAGATGAGCACACCGCCCATGGTGGGCGTACCAGATTTGTGGCCGTGGAGACTAGTGAATACTGGCGTGGTGCCGTCGTCGCGGATGTGCTTACCCAAACGATGACTGTAGAGGAACTTCGCCCACAGTGGCGTCCAAGCCATGGCCACTACGAACGCCAAGGCGGCAATGGTAAGTAAAGCTTCAACGGGAGGATTAGGCATAAAAAAGAATTACCAATGACTGAATAATCAAATTATCAAACCATAACCAATGATTAAATGCTTGAAATGAATCAGCGGCCGGTACATTCAAATATTGGCAATTTAGCCATGAATTGATAATTGATCAATTGGGTAATTGGTAATTTTCAATTCAGCGGAACTGATAACG
The DNA here is from genome assembly GCA_964477165.1 of uncultured Gammaproteobacteria bacterium. Lineage (GTDB taxonomy): Bacteria > Patescibacteriota > Patescibacteriia > CAYZDG01 > CAYZDG01 > CAYZDG01. The sequence goes on along the minus strand of CAYZDG010000039.1, from coordinate 3,673 downwards.
GACAGCGACGGTTACTGCCAGCAACAAGGTTGTTGCTATAGCGCCGGCCAGCAACATGCCTTGAGCCAGCCAATGGTCGCGTCGCATAAGCCAGGCAGCAACCACGGTGTCGCCTATCCATACTGCTGTGGCGGCGGCCGGGGCGACCAAGGCGCCACGCCACGTGCCGACCTGGTCGATACCAAAATAAGCGTTGTAGTGTAGTACTATGGCTGGATCGACATAGTCAGCCGTAGCCAGTACCAGCGCCCAATGTGCTGCCACTGCTAGGCCGGTGTACGCAAACAGCGCCGCGGCTGGGCGGCGGCGCAGCAACAGGCTAAGACTAGGCGGCAAATGTCGCAGCGGCACAATGCGCATAACCATAGCCTACCGCACGTTGCCGCACCTTGACCAGAACAGGTATAATGGGATGCAGTAAATCCCAAATCCCAAATTCAAAATCCCAATGAATAACGTTCTACAATTCCAGGATTCAAGTCTTGGATCTTGGGATTTGGATTTTGGGATTTACCCGAACGTATGCTAACCGACGCCCAAGTTGCTGCCATCGCCACCGCCGGTAAGCTATTAAGCGCGGCTGATCTAGCCGCGGCTCAAAAAAAGGTAGCCGGCGGCAAGCGCACGCTGCAACAACAGCTGCTAGAGCAAAAGTTAATAAGCGGCCAGGCATTTACCGACGCGGCCGCGGCCTACTTTAAAGTACCAAGTGTAGACCTAAAGGGCATTCAGGTGAGGCAGGATGTACTGCTGTTGGTGCCCGAGCCGCTAGCTACTCGTCACCAAGTAGTGGCTTTTGGTAAAGACGCATCAGTACTCGACGTGGCCACCGTCGATCCAGCTGATTTGGAAGCGCTTGAGTTTATCCGCCGACGCACCGGCTTAAAGCTAAAAGTTCATCTAGCTACCGAGGATGGAATTCGCGAGATACTAAAGCAATACCACCGCAGCCTAGAAGCCGAGCTTGGCACCCTGGGCGTGCCCACCGAAGCTGGCGGGGCTGACGCCGGCGCCGATTTGCAAAAACTAGCCAAGGATCTGCCGGTAGTGCGGCTGGTAGATACCATTTTGGAATACGCCATTTTTGAAGAGGCGTCCGATATTCACATTGAGCCAGCCGAAAAGGAGCTGTTCGTGCGCTACCGCATTGATGGCATGTTGCGCGACGCCATGACATTGCCGAAGAGCGTCCAAGCTGGCCTCACTGCCCGCCTCAAGGTATTGGCCGGCCTAAAACTGGACGAGCATCGGCTGCCGCAAGACGGCCGCTTCAAATTGACTAGCAAAGAATACAAAGTATCTTTCCGTGTATCAGTACTACCGGTGTTCGACGGCGAAAAAGTTGTTCTACGTCTTTTAAACGAGGGCGGCAAGCAGCTGACCCTAGAACAACTCGGCTTCCAACCTAACGTGCTACAAAAACTAAAGGACGCCATGGCTAAACCGCACGGCATGGTTCTCATCACTGGCCCCACTGGCAGCGGCAAGACTACCACTTTGTATACCATGATGGGTGTGCTTAATCAGCCGGACGTAAATATTTCCACGGTGGAGGATCCTATTGAGTACCGCATGCCACGAGTGAACCAAAGCCAAGTACAGCCCAAGATAGGTTTCACGTTCGCTAGCGGCCTGCGCTCCCTGTTGCGCCAAGATCCCAACATTATTATGGTCGGTGAAATTCGCGACAATGAAACGGTGCAAATCGCCGTTAACGCCGCCATGACTGGCCACTTGGTGCTGTCCACCCTCCACACTAATGACGCGGCCACCGCTATCCCCCGCCTGCTCGACATGGAGGTACCAGCTTTCCTTATTGCCAGCACTATTTCCGTTATTATTGCCCAGCGCCTAGTGCGCAAGTTATGCCCCAACTGCCTCACTAGCTTTAACCTTACCCCGGCTGAACTAAAGGATCTTGCTGGTGGCTTAGACCTAGTAAAACTTGAAGAGGGCTTAAAGGCACACGGGTTATTAAGTAGTCAGTATAAAGGGTTACATAATGTCACTTTCTACCGTGGCAAAGGCTGCAACCAATGCGGCAACGAAGGCTACCGCGGCCGCATGGGAATATACGAGGCGCTAGAGATGACCCCGACCATTCAACAACTAGTGATGAAGCGAGCCACCGCTAATGAAATCGTTACCGCCGCGCGAGCCGAAGGTATGACTATGATGCTCGAGGATGGATTTCTTAAAGCGCAAACCGGAGTCACCTCACTAGAGGAGGTGCTGCGCGTCACTACCGAATAGGGACGCAATATTTTGCGTCACTATTTGGTAACAAAAAAATACAAAATTAAATTCCATGAACCCAGTCCCGCCCGCACCGAATTCCCCCGCCGCAACCCCGGCGCCGGTAACACCCTTAAAGAGCCGCGATCAACTACTACAGCACGCGGAGCATCCCGCGCTCACGTGGTGGCAGAGGCTGATGCGAAGACCAGACCGCCTGTCGTTATCGCAGCGGTTGTTTATGGTACAAAATTTATCAGTGATGGTACGTGCCGGCCTGCCGCTGGCTACGGCTCTATCCACTCTCGGCAAACAAGCTAGTACTAAAAGTATTGGCCGCATCACCAGCGCACTGCGCGCCGATGTAGAAAGCGGTAAGAGCCTGACTGAAGCCATGGAACAATTCCCCAACGTCTTCAACTCGCTGTTCACTAATATGATTAAGGTGGGTGAAATTTCTGGCCGCCTCGACGAAATTTTAGAACAGCTATACATCCAGCTGAAAAAAGACCACGAGCTGGTGAGTAAGGTTCGCGGCGCCATGATCTACCCGGCCGTGGTGCTGTGTGCCATGGGCGGCATTGCCGCTTTTATGATGGTATTCGTAGTGCCTAAACTAACGCCCCAGTTTAAAGAGCTGGGCGCCGAGCTGCCCATGGCCACCCAAATCCTCATTGGGGTGAGCACGTTTATGGCCGAGCATGGCTTCGCGGCGGTGCTTATTGTAGTTGCCGTGGTCAGTCTGTTCCTATGGTTAACGCGACACCCGCTGCGACGGCCGTGGCACGCGCTATTGCTCCACTTGCCTATCTTTGGCGGCATCATTCGCAAGGTAAACCTGGGGCGCTTTACTCGCACGTTAAGTTCGCTATTAAAAACCGAGGTGCCGATTGTGCAAACCATGCGCATTGCTGGCCAGACGCTGGGCAACCAACTGTACCGTGACGCGCTGCTCTCGGCTTCTGATCAGCTAAAGGCAGGCGTTACTATCCATGAGATTCTGTCACAAAAACCTAAGCTCTTTCCCCCACTTATTACCCAAATGGTAGCCGTGGGTGAGGAGACTGGTTCACTAGATACAGTGCTGGCGGAAATCGCGGACTTCTACGAACAGGATATTAACCAAACCATGAAGGATCTACCGACTCTTATTGAGCCAGTGTTAATGATTCTTATGGGCATCGGCGTCGGCGGTATGGCCGTGGCGCTGCTGCTGCCCATGTATTCGCTGACGGATGCGATTAAGTAGCAGAAAGTAGAATCTAGAAAATAGAAAGTAGAATAAATTCGGAACACCGGAACACCAGTACACCAGAAAATCCGAAATCCTAAATCCGAATAACTAAAGATTAGAGACTAACGACTAAGGACTAATGACTACCCCTACAAGCTACAAGCTACAAGCTCCCCACCGGCCTGCCTTCACCATGGGTGAGAT
>CAYZDG010000038.1:2885-5728 GCA_964477165.1 uncultured Gammaproteobacteria bacterium | reverse complement strand
TCCAGTTGATGCGCATAGTTAGGATAGTTCGGGGTAGTCGCTGCTACGAACAGGGTAGTCGCGGCGCGGGCTTATCCGATCTTTCCTAGATATATGACCGAGCTATTGCTTAGAGAATTCCAGTTGCCTGGCTTTCTCAACCACATTCACAAGTTCCTAAAGGGCAAGGTAACGCCCATATTAGCCGAAGGTTATGGCGGCGTCAAGGCTCCAAAAAAGCCGCCTCGGTGAGAGGCGGCTTTCGTTTTTTGAATGCGGCTGCCGTAGCTACAGCGACCGGCTTTGGTACAGCAATGGTGACCTTCTTAAGCTTTCGTAAGGCTCAGAATGACCCATATTTTGTGGCCATCGTCGATTGCGCTGATCGTGACTCGCCTAAGCGGCTACTCTGACGCGGATCGGAGGAAGGGCGTCAATGTAGGCTTGGTGATTCCCGTAGCGCGTCAGCAGTAGCTACTGCTGTTGAAAGTTCGGTTTCCCGACCCCTCGGCCGCATTCGCAAATTCCTTAAAGATCAAGGTAATGGCTATCCTAGCGGAGGCCTTAGAAGCCGTCAAGGCTCCCAATATTTAGCCATTAGGGTAAGCTGGCCGTATGTCTGCACGCAAGAAGTCTTCCAGCCCTAAAGCCGTTCCTGCCTCGGGGTTAAACCCAGCCCAGGCAGCAGCCGTGGCTCATCCCAGCGGACCGCTCCTCGTCGTCGCCGGCGCTGGCACAGGCAAGACCATGGTGCTCATCGAGCGGGTGGCCTGGCTTATTCAGCAGCAGAATGTTCCCGCGGATAAGATTTTAGCAGTAACGTTTACCGACAAGGCAGCTGGCGAGCTGGTCGAGCGCTTAGATCGGCGGCTACCCATGGGCTATGTGGACGTGGCCGCTCACACCTTTCACGGCCTATGCCAAAAGATGTTGCAAGAGCACGGCATCGAAATAGGTCTACCAGATCAGTTCAAGGTACTGGACGCGACTGGCTCATGGCTGCTTGTTCGTCAACATTTGGAGCAGTTCCCGTTGAAGCACTACAAGCCCTTGGGTAATCCCACTCGTTTTATCCACGCGTTACTGCGGCATTTTTCGCGTTGCAATGATGAGAATATTACGCCCGTGGACTATTTAACTCACGCCGAAGGCATCCGGCTTGATGCGGATATTGCCGAAGCTGGTTCAGAATCCAGTCGCCTCAGCGAGGTCGCAGCATGCTACCATGCCTACCAAAAATTATTACTGGATAGCGGCTGTTTGGATTTTGGTGATTTACTTACCGAAGGTCTACGTCTCCTCCGCGAGCGCCCGGCTATACTGGAACGCTACCGCCAGCAGTTCCAACACGTGCTAGTAGACGAGTTTCAGGACACCAATTACACCCAGTATGAAATTATTAAGCTGTTAGCAGCGCCAACTAATAATCTTGTGGTCGTCGGCGATGATGACCAAAGCATCTACAAGTTCCGCGGCGCTTCGGTGGCCAACATCATGCAATTTAAAAAAGATTACCCCAATTGCAGCCAGGTGGTATTAACGGATAATTACCGCAGCCGCCAGGAAATTTTGGACGTGGCGTACCAATCTATCCAGCACAATAATCCGAACCGGCTGGAAGTTACCTTGGGCGACGGTTTATCTAAGAAGTTAATTGCGTCTAATAAAGTAAATGGTGAGGTGGAGTGGCTGCACGGGGCGACGTTAGATGATGAAGTGGCGCTGGTGGTGGAGAAGATCAAACAGCTGCACAGCGCGTCCGAGAATCCGTCGTATGCCGACTTCGCCATCCTTGTTCGTGCCAATGACCATGCCACGGCGTTCGTCCAAGGGTTAGAAGCTGCCGGCATCCCTGTGGAATTCTTGGCCTCGCGCGGGTTGTATTACCGCGCCCCAGTGCAGGACGCCTTGGCTTATTTACAGTTGCTGGACGATTACCACCAGTCCGCGGCGTTGTACCGCGTGTTAAAGTGGCCGCAATGGCAGGTGTCGCCTAGTGATCTTATTTTACTCACGCACTTAGCTAACCGTAAGTCTCGCTCGCTGTACGAAATTTGCCGGCAGCAGGCAGCTATCGAAAGCCTGTCAGACGAGGCACGGCAGGGGATAGATAGTCTGCTCACCTGGCTAGATAAGCACACCGCACTGGCGCGTACCAAGCCAGTAACCGAGGTTATTTATGCCGTGCTTAACGACACTGGCTATTTGCCGCGGCTGCTGGAAGTAGCCGAAACGCGCGTGGGGCAATGCGCTTTGCGCGATTTGCAGGCGTGGTTTGGTGGAGTCCGTCGTTTTGAAGCTGAAACAGCGGACGGTCGCGAGGTTAAACATTATTTGGCGCGCATTCAGTTAGAGCTAGACGCGGGCGACACTGGCAGCGTGCCCATGGATCCTGAAGCTGGGCCAGACCAGGTGCGTGTGCTGACCGTGCACGGAGCCAAGGGTTTGGAGTTTCGTTATGTGTTTGTTGCTAATTTAGTGGAGTTGCGTTTTCCGTCCACCGAGCGTAAGGAGGCCATCGAGCTGCCGGACGCATTGGTCAAAGAAGCTTTGCCCGAGGGCGATATTCACACGCAAGAAGAGCGTCGTCTTTTTTACGTGGCCTGTACTCGCGCCAAGGAGGGTTTGTTCTTTACGTCGGCCGAGGAGTACCGCGACGGCGGGCGCAAGAAGCGACCCTCGATATTTTTACGCGAGCTCGAACTGCCGCAGCCAGTGGCGCAGCGCCGCGCGTCTGGACTTGTGCCCACGCCAATAAAGTCCGCGGTGATTGAAGATGAGCTAAAGTTGCTGGCCAGCTTGGCCCCCAAGCGTTTTTCGTTCACACAGCTGGAAGCGTTTGAGCGCTGTGCTTTGTACTACCG
>CAYZDG010000038.1:0-2785 GCA_964477165.1 uncultured Gammaproteobacteria bacterium | reverse complement strand
ACGACGATAAGGTGATTGCCGCAGCTAAGGACTTCTTGAAGTCTCACCAGCGTGAGTTGATTGAGAGATTTTGCGACCCCCTAACCTACTATCCAGATAGCAAACCAGTCTCACTGTTTATGGCTGGTTCCCCCGGTGCGGGGAAAACAGAAGTTTCGAAGCGTCTGATTGAAAAATTTTCGAGCAAGCCTGTGCGTATAGACGCAGATGATATTCGGTCGATTTTTCCAGACTACAATGGTCACAACGCCTACTTATTCCAGGCGGCCTGCTCGTTGGGTGTAAATAAGTTATACGACTACGTGCTCGAGCAAAACTTAGGCGTTATTTTAGATGGAACATTCGCCTATCGAGGTGCGTTGAGTAATATTCAGCGCTCGGTGGATCACGGCCGTAAAGTTGAAATTTACTACGTCTACCAAGACCCGCTCCTGGCGTGGCAATTTACCCAGCGCCGTGAGGAACGTGAGGGTCGGAACGTACCACGTTCCGCATTCATTTGCGGTTTCATTACTGCTCGTGAGAACGTCAATATGGTTAAGCAGAAATTTGGTGATCGAATTGAGGTCAATGTTATTGTTAAAAATTTTAGTACAGGACTGGAACGTTATGAATCTAACGCTGACTCCGTTGACCAATTCTTAGGTAAACTATATAGTAGGAGTGAACTTGAAGGACTTATACTATGAAAAAGATGCTAGATAAAATTTTCAAGAAAGCAGCGCCCAAGAATGATTTCTCGGACTTTTTTAACCACGCCACTGTTCAGCAAAAGAGGGAACTCTTCCGTGAGGTTATCAAGAAGGCCAACGAGGATCAGAAAGCGGTAGTAGTGGACGCGTCAAATTAGACAGCTGTAGCTGATTGAAGCTACAGAGTGCTCGATAATATTTGACTGAAATATAGATACCCACCCATTTGCCGTCAGTTCGGGGGTGGGTAAGGGTGGAGGACATAGAACACAGTACAAAGGACATAGAACACCGAGATCCTGTCGGGTTAGACGGCAAATGATCTTTTGACTTACCAGACCATTGGTACTATAAAATAGCTGTATGCGTACTATATTCGAGAAAGCGTTTCGCGCAGTTTACCCGTCTAAGGATCCCGTCGAGATTAAGCGGCGGTATAATTTGCCGGATGCGATTAGTTTAAACGTTCGTTTGAAGGACGGTTGGTTTATTGTGTCGTCGCCAGAGCTGCCTGGATTAGTTACCCAGGCGCGAAGCCAAGAAGAGTTGGTGGCCATGGTGAACGACGCCGTTCTGACGTACTTTGATGTGCCGCGGCGCGAGGCCGATGTGGTCTACGACCGTTTGGTGGATAATTCAGGTCAGCTTATTCAATACCAAGCGAAGCTCCAGACACAGATTGCTTAAGCAGTGAGCAAGCTAGTGGTGTGGGCACAAATGATTTTACGCGTAAGGATTGTATACGGGCGCTGCGGCGGCTGGATTTTTGGTGTAATCGTGGTCGGCGAGGGCGGCACGACAAGTTCATTCCACCACAACATATACTAGAATCCCTCGCAAGCTCTGCGCCTCGTTTTATCATGGTGCCGCGCCATTCGCAGATCCACTGCCAGCGGGAGATAATTCAGGAGTTGCGGGCAATGGGTGGTGAGGAGCTAGTCCGCGCATTTACCGATTTATTGTAGTATTTAACCAACCCATTTGCCGTCAGTTCGGGGGTGGGTGATACTGCTGTTATATGAGCAGTCGTAATTATTTCAATAGGTTCAAGAAAGAGTGCCAGCAATATGCTGGTACAAAAAATATTATTATCCCTGCGAACGATCCTAAGAACTGCACTAACGGTAGACCTGAGGTCCTTTTTGTTCTCGAACGACCGGGTCCAAAGGCTACGAAACGTGTCTCATGGGATAATCAAGATTCCACAGCAAGTGCTTTTAAATTACTATTCGAGATTGTGTTTAAGATGCGGTACCGCAGGCGTATTTTTATTACCAATGCAATACTATGGCGGCCAAAACAGCGATTAGCGAGAAACGTTCCACCTATTAGTGGTCAGGTGCAGCGGGAGAGCGGTATTCTAAAAGCGCAAATTGAGGATTTGAAGCCTCGGTTTATTGTCCCTTTGGGGGGTGTAGCACTCAATGCACTAAGATGCATATATAATGAACCAAAACTGGGACGGAGTGGGTTGATTCCTTTTATTAATCGAAAAATTAGAGTTAATAGGTTTACTATTCATCCACTAGCCCACCCAGCTCCATTAGGTCAGGGGAGTCGGGGGATATACCGACAGCGAGAAGATTGGGAAAAGTTACGAAAATTGATTGGGTGGTAATCTATACGCTCAACTATGAACTCTCATTTGCTTACCCACACCGACGGAGGCGCGCGAGGCAACCCAGGCCCGGCGGCGATTGGTATTGTTATTAAGACGCCGGCCGGCGAGGTAGTCGCGGCGTGGGGGAAGACGATAGGTGAAACCACCAACAATCAGGCCGAGTACAAGGCGTTGGAAGCGGCGTTGGAAAAGGCAAAAGAGCTGGGCGCAAAACAGGTGGACTGTTATTTGGATAGCCTACTCGTTGTCCAGCAGGTAAAAGGTGAGTGGAAGGTTAAGGAGGCCACATTAAAGCCGAATGTGGATCGCGTGCGCAAATTAGCCAGTCATTTTGATAAGGTCAGCTACCACCATGTGCGCCGCGAGAAGAATATGGAGGCAGATAGGTTAGTGAATGAGGCGTTAGATGCAGCGGGGTAGTCTATAGTCGTTAGTCTTTAGTAAATGCAAATGCAAAACGAACCAATTGCTC
>CAYZDG010000037.1:2306-5919 GCA_964477165.1 uncultured Gammaproteobacteria bacterium | reverse complement strand
TGGCTCGAGTAAGATCATACTGATCCATTGCCTGCGTTACTTCGGCAATGGCCGCGTCCAAACGAGCTGCTAACCAACGATCCAAAACATGGACTAATTTCAACTCGGACAATAATTGAGGCGCTGACTGATCCGCGGGTCGGTACAACTGGTAAAACTCGGTTACATTCCACAGCAACTGCACTACCTGGCGGAAGGTTTGCTGCACGGCCTCGTCGCTGAAGCGATAATCCTCGCCCATGGCAGTGCTGGACAATAGGAAGTAGCGGACTGGATCTACGCCCCATTTGCTAAACAATTCAGCTGGCGGCGTGTAGTTCTTTAACCGTTTGGATAGCTTCTTGCCGTCAGCAGCCAAGATAAGGCCGTTGACGACCACGTTGCGGTAGGCTGGCGAACCATTAAACAGTGCCACAGCCAACACATGCAGGGTATAAAACCAACCGCGCGTCTGATCCAACCCTTCGGCAATAAAGTCGGCCGGGATAAGCTTGCTGGTCACCAACTCGTCAGCGGCAGCGCGAGTATGCGCGCCGTACTGGGCGTATGGCATCGAGCCAGATTCGAACCAGCAGTCGAACACTTCTGGCACACGCCGCATTACCTGACCGCAGGCGCAAGGGAACATCACCTCGTCAATATACGGGCGGTGCAAATCAATCCACGGAATGGTAACAGATCGCAAATGTGCCTTCTCGGGATAACCTTCCGGGGCTACTATTTTGCCGTTAGTAAGCTGATGGGTGAATACCGGCGGCTCACCAGCCAATGCCCGCTCCAGTAGCCAGATGGGGTCGCCATGAGTAACTAAAACATAGACCACGCCGGCGGCGCGACTGTTAAGCTCAGCCACGCACTCTTGCACGCGGCGCACGATAGCGCCGGGTTGCTCGACATCGGCAGCGCCGCCGGCCTCACGCGTTGCTTCGTACTCGCCATAGCCTTTACCATCGAATGAGGCCAACTCAATCTCACGCAGGCGCGCGTCAGTAACTACCTGCTCAACGGTTAGACCCAGCGCGGATTGGATTATGGCCGCTGTCTCCTGCGTCCGCCGAATGGGAGAAACGACTAGACGAATATCAGAAGCTGTCTTCCCCGCATTGGCCAGAGCGGTCTTTAGCTGCTCAACAGCGCCTGCTGCCTGCTGCTTACCTAACTCGGTAAGGCCATACTTTTCACCCTCGCGCTCACTGGCCAATGTCTGCGACACATTGTTCTCGGCTTCACCGTGGCGCAGCAAAAAGAACGTATTGCGGCCGCTGGCGTACGCGGCTAGTTCAGTTTGATCAGACACTACCTTAGTGGCCTGGCAATCTTTGCACTGCCAAATAGGCAAAGGCGCGCCCCAATAACGACTACGACTCACGGCCCAATCGCGAGCGCCTTCTAGCCATTTACCAAAGCGCCCTTCCTTAACGTGCTCGGGCACCCAGCGGACATCCTTATTCGCCGCCACTAGTTGGTCGCGGATATTCGTTACCTTAATGAACCAGCTGGACAACGCGTAATAGATCAATGGGCTATCGCAGCGATAACAAAATGGATACTCGTGCTCGGTTAGTTCTGGTTCTCCAAGTAGCAGATTACGTGACCGAAGATCAGAAATAATCGCATCGTTTGTTGCTGGATCCTTAATGTAACTGCCCTGCCAATTCGGTACATCCGCGGTAAATTTACCTTCGGCATCCACGGTGTGGTGCTGTGGCAAACCGACCTGCTTACCCAGGTTAAAGTCGTCTTCGCCGTACATCACCGCCGTGTGCACAATACCGCTGCCATCGCTAATAGTTACGAATAGAGCAGCTTGTAGCTTGTAGCTTGTAGCTGAACGCAACGCTGGTACGTCAAACAGGGGCTGGTAAGACGTACCGACCAAAACACTGCCAGACGCCTCTGCGACTATACTCGCGCCTGGCACTACTGATGCTGCTCGATCTTTTGCTAACCACAAAAACTCTTCACCAACTTCAACGGCCACATAGGTAACATCTGGATGCACCGCCAGAGCTACATTGCCCGGTAACGTCCACGGCGTCGTGGTCCAAGCGACAAAAAATGTTGGCTTATCGAAAATTATCTTGTTGTCAGAATCTCCAACCGCGCGAAATTTAACGAACACTGCCGGATCCTTCACTGTTTTATACCCCTGATTTACTTCGAAGTTCGAAAGTGGCGTGCCGCAGCGAGTGCAATACGGGCTTACGCGGTAGTCTTGATAGACTAGACCTTTGCGGTGCAGCTCGCTAAACGCCCACCACACACTGCTGATATAACCATTATCTAACGTGGCGTACTCGTTAGCGTGATCTGCCCAGCGACCAATGCGCCGCATAAAACTACGCCACTCGCCCTGGTAGCGAAACACGCTAGTACGACAGGCGGCGTTAAACTGGGCAATCGACTCGGCCGGCGTGGCTGCTAACTGCTCGATACCGCCCTTGGTTTTAATACCCAGCTGCTGCTCGACCTCGTTCTCCACCGGCAGGCCGTGACAGTCCCACCCAAAAGTACGCGCCACCGCGTAACCACGCATAGTCCAGTAACGCGTGACAGTATCCTTAATAACGGACGCTAGCATGTGGCCATAGTGCGGCAGGCCGTTGGCGAACGGTGGACCGTCGTAGAAGCTGAATACCGGCGCTTTAGCACGCTGTTCCAGCGAACGCTGAAATACCCGTTGCTCGTCCCAATCGACAAGCAACTTCTCCTCGGCCTCTACAAAGCTCTGCGGCGTAGCCATAGTTATCTCATTTAGCCACGTTGGGCATTAATATTCAAGTATTAACCGCTGACCGCGGGTTGGGGTTCGGGGGCGCGCGTGTTCGAGCTGGTGAGACCAGAACAACGAGACGAGCGCACGCGAGTTTAGCGCCCCCGACAGTTTTTGCGCTACTTTTTGCTGCCAAAAAGTAGCAAAGAAATCACTTTGAACCAGCTAAATCTAATATGGACTCCAAAGCCTCGGGCAACTCGGTTACGCCGTCCTGACCAAAAATATGACCACGGTCGTGGAGCATAATCGTCTGCGCGCCAAGTTGCTGAGCAAACACTGGCTGTTCGCGATCGCTATCAACGTAATAATCATTGTCCGAAAATATGGCCACCGTACCGCCTAAATGGCTCCGAGCAATATTAAGGTCAGGCAGGTTAATTAGCCATGGCGGCGCAACCTCATCATCACCTGGCTCCTGGGGAGAATCAGCTCGTAAGCTAAGCCACGGAGCCACTAAAACTGCGCCACCGAAAGTTTGATCAGCCTCAAGTGCGCAAAGGTAACGCAGAATTGTCTGGCAACCGATGCTGTGACCCACAAGGTAGGTATTACTGTTTGGAGCGCCAACTGTTGTACTTAACGTTTTGACCCAAGATTCAATTTTTGGCGCATCTGTATCTGGCATGGCTGGTACTAATACTTCCCAACCAAGCGACTCTAGCTTCGACCGCAACCATGGGAACCAGTCGCCGTGGGGATGTCCGCTCCACCCATGGACAATAATCGCTCGTGGCATAGATGATTTGATGTTCTGATATTATGACGTTCCGATGTTCTGAATTCTAATAATTCACCGCGTCTAAATCATTCAGCGCCTCATCCAAATAGTCATCCGCG
>CAYZDG010000037.1:0-2206 GCA_964477165.1 uncultured Gammaproteobacteria bacterium | reverse complement strand
CTAATAATTCACCGCGTCTAAATCATTCAGCGCCTCATCCAAATAGTCATCCGCGTTTAACACGTCGGCGACGCGGTCTTGACCCGAACTGGTGGCCACTGCCTCCTCGGCCGGCTCGCTGCGACCGGGCTCGCTTGCCAGAGGCGCCGTCGTACGGACACGGACATAGATGATGCCAGCCACGGCAAGCGCCACAACCGCCACCGCGGCGCCAGCGAGAATAAAACTAGTCTTGCCCTCGCCCATGCTAACGCTCGGCTCGCTTAGCCGCTGCTACAAATTCCTGCCAGATGCGACGGACAGCGAATATTATCTGCTGCCGCTCACGATTACTACTAGCTTCATTAAACGCCGCCCTCTGTTCTTCTATCGCCGCCACTGTGGTCACCGTTGAGTTTAAACCTACTACGCCATCCGCCAACAACTCCGCGGCGCGCTCCTCTAGATCGCTGAATTGAAATTTAATGAGGTCGTATACTTTTTCCTGCACTGCCAGCTGGCAGACGCGTTGCCCCCTACACTGGCGCACCAGCTCATCCGTGGTGCGGGTAAGACCCAATAACTGCTGACCACAAATAACGCGCTCGTCCCCTACCGGCTTAGCCCAACACAACTGAAAAGATTCATATTTAGCAATACATGATTGCTGTAATAGCTCGCTTGTAATCTCTCGGCACTCCTCGGGCATATCTAACTTTAAATCCTCAACTGACAGCTGTAGACGACAGCGCACTCGCTCGGCCAGTGTAGCCAGTTGGTTGCAGAGCGGCTGGAGCTTAGCAACAACCCTTGGCTGCGTCGGGGTCGCTGCCAACGCCGTACCAAAGCTACCAAAAGCCGCCCCGGCTGCTATGGCCATGGCGAATAAACCAAGGGAATATTTACTCATAGCGATAGTATAGCGGAGGGACGGCACTGGAGCAACGCTATCTGCCCTTGACGAATCTACTCGCCCCAAGGTACAGAGCATATAGATACCTATATGTCCCAACTCAATCTCACCCTCCGCAGCATGATTACCCCCAAGTATGGGGATGTGTTTGACTGCGCGCCGTGAGATAGTACCTGCTCTAGTATTGTTCACTCTCCGGCGCCCAGTGGCGTCGGAGATTTTATGTCTGTTCATTTACAACAAAAAGGAAAGAGCTATGGACAAGAACTCTGTGGTATTCCGCCGCGGCCCGCGCGTGACCCTGCGCCCGCTAAACAAGGAAACCGACCTGCTGCTTATGACAAAGTGGATTAACGACCCCGAGGTTACCCAGTACCTCATGGTCTGGCGGCCAATGACCGAAGCTGATGAAACGCGCTACTTCGACTCCCTTGTCGGCAACGAACACGACATCGTAGTTGGCATCGAGGTGCGCGGCAAACTTATTGGCACCATGGGTTTACATCGCATCAACTGGGTAGATCGCACTGCCACTACCGGCGCGCTCATTGGCGAAGAAAAATACCGCGGCAAAGGGTACGGCGCCGAAGCTAAGATGCTACTGCTAGACTACGCCTTTAACCGACTAGGGTTAGTTAAAATCAATTCGTCCGTACTGGCCTTTAACAAACGCAGTTTGGCTTACTCGCTCAAATGCGGTTACAAAAAAGAGGGCGTACGGCGTAGTCAGGTTTTCCGTAACGGCAAGCGTTGGGATGAGATAATGCTAGGCGTTACCCGTCGTGACTGGAAGCCCCTCTGGACTAAATTTCAAAAGAAACTACCGAGACTCTAAAGCAACAAGGCCGACCTCTAACTGGGTCGGTTCTTTTATTACACCCCATTCAACTTCTGCCTGGTTTTTTCATCTACTATCCCAGTTACCAATAATCGGTAGCGCTTCTGAAAATCCTTCACTGCCTGCTGGGTTATGGTACCGAAGAAACCAGTATTGCGTGGGTACCAAAAGAGACCCAAAGTTCGGAGCTTGGCCTGAAGCTTAACAACGGCTGCGCCGCGATCGCCTATTTTTAGGAGATCAACAGGAACTGCCGCGGGCTGCCCATTGCCCACCTGGTGGATAGGATCTCCGGTACGATAGTAATCAAGCTCGACTTGGCTAACTGCGCTAACTGCTGCCCAGCTGAACCCAAGGCTGACGAAAGTCGGCTCGTCGACAATCCAGTGCCTGGCAGAGCTGCTAACCAAGTAGACCCTGGCGTCACCGGCCAGCTTGATTAAATTAGATACTTGGTAACGATCCAACTCGGCATG
>CAYZDG010000036.1:0-5965 GCA_964477165.1 uncultured Gammaproteobacteria bacterium | reverse complement strand
CCCCCTTAATCCCCCCTCGGGCAGGGGGGAGGTGGGGAGAGGTTGGGTGAGGGGTGTTTTCGGTTTTCTGTATTCTGTTTTCTTATTTACCGACGCTATATTGAGACGCAAAATTTTGCGTCTCTACGGACGCTAAATCTCTGTTCTATGTTCTTTTTCCTGAATTCTTCTACTTTCTATTTTCTACTTACTACTTTCTGCTCCCCCTACACTCTCCGCTTACCACTACCGGCCGTGCCGGCAATAATGGCATCAGCCACGTTGCGGGGAGCTTCGGCGTAGTGGCCGAACTCCATGCTGTAGCTGCCACGACCCTGAGTAACGCTGCGCAGCCGCGTGGAATAACCAAACATTTCCGCTAGCGGCACCGTGGCTCGAATAATTTTCAGTTGGCCACGGTCGGTCATCTCGGCAATATTGGCTCGCTTGGCGTTAAGGTCGCCAATAACATCACCGAGGTAGTTTTCGGGGGTAATTACTTCCACCTTCATTACCGGCTCGAGTAATGACAATCCGGCTTTGTGGCAGGGGGCCTGCACCGCCATACTGCCCGCCATCTTAAAGGCGATTTCGGATGAGTCCACATCGTGGTAGCTACCATCGTACAGCGTTACCGTAACATCCAGCACCGGGAAGCCGGCGAGGATGCCGCGGTCCAGCGCCTCCTTAGCACCCTGGTTAATTGGTTTGATGTATTCCTTAGGCACCACGCCGCCCTTAATGGCATCCACAAATTCATAGCTCGGCCCGCCTGGCTCCATCTTCTCCACCCGCAACCAGCAGTGGCCATACTGGCCGCGGCCGCCGGTTTGCTTAATGTACTTACCTTCAGCTTCGGCCGTGCCCTTAATACTCTCCTTGTAGTTTACCTGCGGCGCGCCCACGTTAGCCTCCACGTTAAACTCACGCTTTAGGCGTTCGACTAGAATTTCTAAGTGCAGCTCGCCCATACCAGCCATAATTGTCTGGCCGCTTTCGGGGTCGGTATTAACGTGGAAGGTGGGGTCCTCCTCGGCTAGTTTTGATAGACCCAAACCAAGTTTTTCCTGGTCCACTTTAGTCTTAGGCTCAATGGCAACCTGGATCACTGGCTCGGGGAATATAATATTTTCCAAAATAACTGGTTTGGATTCGTCGCACAAAGTATCGCCAGTTTGAGTAACCTTAAAGCCTACCGCGGCAGCGATCTCACCCGCGAACACCTCTTCGATTTCCTCGCGGTGGTTAGCGTGCATGCGCACGATGCGACCAAGTCGCTCCTTTTCACCCTTAGTCGAGTTAAGGATATAACTGCCAGCCTTTACTGAACCAGAATAAACGCGGAAAAAAGCCAGCTTGCCCACGAACGGATCAGTCGCGATTTTAAAAGCCAAAGCAGAGAACGGCTCGCTGTCGTCGGCGTGACGTATCTCGTTAGCTTCGCCCTCGCCTGGTTTAAAGCCGACCACTGGCGGCACCTCCAACGGACTAGGTAAGTAGTCCACCACGCCGTCTAACATTTGCTGCACGCCTTTGTTCTTTAGGGCTGAGCCGCAGAAGATGGGAATAATCTTATAAGCAATGCAGGCCTTTCGTAGGGCCACCTTTAAATCAGCTAGACTCGGCTCGGTGCCAGCCAGATACTGCTCCATTAGCTTGTCGTCAGACTCAACGATGGCCTCGATAAGCTCGTGCCGATATTGCTCCACTTTTTCTTTCATGTCGTCTGGCACATCTACTTCGTCGATGACCTTACCTAGATCGTCGCGGTGGATGTAAGCCTTGCGCTCAAATAAATCGATAATGCCCTTAAATGTCTCGGCCGCGCCAATAGGCAACTGCACCGGGCGCGCATTGAGAGTCAATCGCTCATGGATAGAAGCCACGTCAGCGTAAAAGTCGGCGCCGGTGCGGTCCATCTTGTTGATGAAGCAGATGCGCGGCACCTTGTATTTGTCGGCTTGGCGCCACACAGTTTCGGACTGTGGCTCCACGCCGGCCACGCCGTCGAACACGGTTACACCGCCGTCCAGTACGCGCAAACTACGCTCGACCTCGGCCGTAAAGTCCACGTGGCCTGGGGTGTCGATGATGTTGATGCGGCAGTCCTTCCAAAAACAAGTAGTAGCAGCCGAAGTGATGGTGATGCCGCGCTCTTTTTCTTGCTCCATCCAGTCCATTTCAGCCGCACCCTCGTGCACCTCGCCGATCTTGTGCTTTTTGCCGGTGTAAAACAGCACGCGCTCGGTTACGGTGGTCTTACCCGCGTCGATGTGGGCAATAATTCCAATGTTGCGAGTTTTATCTAGAGAGTATTCACGGGGCATACTAAAAATTTAGATACGAAGCTTAAAAGCAGACCAAATTAAAAATGATAAACAAAATATATACGGTATAAAACTTATTACTCCGGCGACCCATGGTTTACGCTTATATTTAATACTAAGTACAAAGTACGTGATTGTATAAATAATTACAGCAACAATTCCACCGTAAAAAACTGATATCCAAATAATACCCGCTAAAAAACTTGCAACCCTTTCAAAAAAATTGAAATGTCCCGAGGGCAAAACTAGGAGGTACGCAGCAGCATACCCTAAAATCAAAAAAGTAAAAAAAGGAAGTAGATAATGACTCCTGGGTATCTGTGCTGACAAGTCTTGAGAGGAGGATTCCCGGGGCATAGAAATCAATTAATTTCGCGGCGTAAGGATAAGGGGTACCAACATCAAAACTACAAAGGAAATAAACCAACTGAGCCAACCCGCTAACCAGGTGTGAACCTTAAGCTTTTTCGTAGCCAACCAAAACAGTAAACAGTAAATAATAACCAAGATGAACCCCCCACCCAAGAACCAGAACGCTGTGTTGAGTAGGATAGCGACGAAGAGGAAACGGCCGTCAGCCTTCAGTAACCCAAGGGAATCAGGGCCGAGAGTAACCTCGATCAGCAAGGCAGCCACGATCCCTAGAACAAGGAAGGTTACAAAGCTGTATGCTTTGCTGCCAACTGAATTGGAAGGTAGCCACCAGAGCCGCTTCGATGTTTGAGGTTTCACCTGAATCTCAAACTTCGGAACATCACCGTTCTCATCCATATCAAACAACTAGGTGATTATTATGCGAAATGAGCAAACGCCTTGTTGGACTCGGCCATGCGCTGCACGTCCTGGCGCTTCTTTACGGCCTCGCCTTCTTCCTTGCTGGCCGCCAATAACTCGTCGGCTAGCTTGGACGCCATGGGCTTACCCTTGCGCTTGCGCGCCGCGGTAATAAGCCAACGGTAAGCCAGCGCTACCTTGCGCTCGGGCGATACTGCCACTGGCACCTGGTAGTTGCTACCGCCTACGCGGCGACTGCGCACTTCCACGGTGGGACGAATGTTGTTCATGGCCAAATCCATAATTTCCATAGGGTCGGCCTTAGTGGTGGCGGACAGCTGGTCAAGCGCGCCGTATACAATTTTCTGCGCGGTCGTCTTCTTGCCGCGCTCCATAATGTAATTTATAAATTTGGCGATCTCCACGCTCTTAAAGCGAGGGTCAGGGGCGATATCGCGCCGAGATGCTTTTTTGCCACGCATAGGGGGTAGAAAGTAGAATCTAGAAAGTAGAAGTGGAACCACTACGCCTTCGCCTTGGGGCGCTTTTGGCCGTACAACGAGCGACCCTGGCGACGGGTTTCCACGCCACGGGTATCGTACACGCCACGCACAATGTGGTAGCGCACGCCGGGCAAGTCCTTTACGCGGCCGCCGCGGATCATTACTACCGAGTGCTCCTGTAGGTTATGGCCGATGCCGGGAATATAAGCCGTTACCTCCATGCCGTTAGACAGGCGGACGCGGGCGATCTTGCGCAGGGCCGAGTTCGGCTTCTTGGGCGTCATGGTGGTTACCTTAGTGCATACCCCACGCTTAAACGGCGCGCCTTCGGCGTGGGTTGTCTTGGTACGACGTAGAGTATTGGCAGTGACCCGGAGAGCCGGGGTTTTGGCCTTACGCATCCCCATGTGGCGGGGTTTGCGTACGAGCTGGTTAAATGTAGGCATGGAGGGGCAGGTTTCAGGTGCTAGGTTTTAGGTTCTAGGTTGTTCAATATTCAATATGTAGAGGGTGACGCTACCAATTCAGACGAGTAGCGTCAAGTACCATATCCCGTTAGCTGCTGGCCTAGATGGTACAGGCCAGAAAAGGGACTCCAGCCCGTGATATTCAATAGCACTACTAGGCCGAGGATGATCCACAGGCCGTTGCGGCGCAGCTGCTGCTCCCAGACCTGTAAACGAGGCAATAGGCTGAACAAAATAGCACTGCCGTCCAAGGGTGGCACTGGGATAAGGTTAAAGGCAGCTAGTACTAAGTTTACCCCAGCAAAGAACATAAAGAAGACGGCCACGAGCTCCCCTACCGACCCGCCCAGCAAGCGGCTGACCGCGGCTATAGCCAGCGCCAGGGCGACGTTAGATAATGGCCCAGCTAAAGACACCCATAACGCGCCCCAGCGCCTATCTCGCAAATTGGCCTCATTTATGGGCACGGGCTTGCCCCAGCCAAAACCGACGAGGACTAGACACAGTGTGCCGACTAGATCCAAGTGGGATAAAGGGTTAAGGGTAAGCCGGCCAGCATCAGCGGCCGTGGTATCGCCTAGCCGATAGGCAACGTAGGCGTGGGCATACTCGTGAAACGTTAAGGCCAGCACAATGGCGGCGAGAAAAGCCACAAAGATGGCTGGGTCGCTAAATAGGTATTGGATAAGCACAGCGGTTGACGGGTTTACGATTCGTGGGTAAGGTATCTGTCTCAATCAAACAGAGCTGTAAGATACCGTATATGGCAAAAGTTTGCGACATGTGTAGCCGCGGCCCGGTCAGCGCCAACTGGCGCAGTCACTCCAACGTAGCTGTTAAGCGCCGCCAGCACATCAACCTCCAAAGCCGACGCATTGCTGGGGGCACCATGCGGGTGTGTACTAGCTGCCTACGCACAATTAAAAAGGTGGTCGGCGCGGCAAAGTAACCGCCTTTATAGAATAAGAAAAGCAGCCTGTGAGGGCTGCTTTTTTGCTCGTTGGGTTCAAGTTGCTGGGCGGTGCGTAAAAAAAACCGGATCAGGAACACTCAAGACACTGTAAGTTCGGCACCTCTTTGTGCCTAGACCTTACCAATCGACCATTGTCCTCGTGGTAATGGATTAGCCGACGGTACTGGTCATGCGGCTTGGCTTTGTCATAGGATTGCTCCTGCGACGGTATAACCGTCGCTGTTCGTCATTCGATCGATTTTCAATAAACCGAAACACTCAAGACTACGCAAGTTTGGCACCAAGTGGTGCCATCAGACCTTACCAGTCGGGGGTTGTCCTTTTTCGTCAGACTAACCGACGGTGCTGGTCATGCGGCTTGGCTTTGTCATAGGAATTCTCCTGGGGCGAATAAATCGCCACCGTACGTCATTGCTATTTCCGCGATAGAAACATAAACAGAAATACTCAAACGAAAACGGCATGAGCCCATGCAACTATGAACCTTTGGAAAAGAGCTGAAGATATAATAGCAGCTGCCAAAAAGCAACGCAAATAGCAAAAGCAGGTCCACGTTTTAGGTGAACCTGCTTGTCATTAGTCCCTGCCAGGACTCTCTTGATGATGATTGGGTTATTCGCTGCAGTTTGCAGCAGGACGCGGAAATAGTGGCGGCGCACCTAATATAACCGCCGACGTCTCGTAAAACGATCCGCACCCTTTGACATTGACGTTACGAGATGGTGGTGCTGCTCGACAGAATCATATTAGATTCTCCTAAGGCAGCCGCGCGGCTGCGTGTTTAGTTCGTAAAACAACAACCAGGGAACCACTTCGACCACATCTGGCTCCCTAATAGAAACGACCTTGATGTAGAGGCAGAAATAGATATTCAAATAAACAATTAGAAGCACAACCAAGAAAACTACCTATGGCAGGGTATGAAGTTGAAAAAGTGCTATT
>CAYZDG010000035.1:0-6247 GCA_964477165.1 uncultured Gammaproteobacteria bacterium | reverse complement strand
GTATCCACTAGCAAGTGGTACATAGTGGCCGCATCGCCATCTGGGTCATTATGACGGTAGGTGAACTTTAAATTCTGGTCAGCCAAATTATCGTCGACGACCTGGGCCACTGGGGTGGGATCACCCGAAGCTAACCCGGCCGAGGCATCATTAGTATTCACCTGCAGGCTAGCGGGAGCGTCGGGATTTGAATTCAGACGAATGACTAATGATTGGCTTGTCGTACCGCCCACAACGTCGCGAGCTACCACGGTAACCGAGTAATCTCCGCTCGCCGGAAGCGGGCTGCCCATGTTCCACGTCATAGTGCGCGTTACTGGTCCAGCTGTCGGCGTACTAAAACCGGTAAAGCTGGCGCCGCTAAGAGCAGTTAAACCATCGATGCGCAGCTCGGCGAGCTGATCGCCGTCGGCGTCAGACGCGGTAATGTTTAAAGTGAGCACGTTGCCCGCCTGGCGCAGAAGTAAATAATGCGGCGGCGTTGCTGCCGGCGGTACATTGCCTGGTATGCGAGCGATGGCCAACGTCGGAGCCGCATTAGCTGGCGTGGATACCGGCACACCCATAATCGAATCAGACGGCGGCAAATTCTGCCGCACAATAGACCCGTTGGGCGTGGGATAGTACACCACTGCCCACACTAAATAGTTAGTCAATGGCTCGGCTACGTATGCCACGCTATATGTTTCACCTATGGCCTTATCATTAGTGACCGAAATTAAGTCGCTAGTACTATCATCTAAATTATCCACGTGCAGGGTATAAGCGCTGCCTGGCACGTCGGTTACATCACGCCAGCCTACGGTAAAACCACCGGCGCTTAAACCAGAAACACCTAGGGCGCTACTGCCGCGATCCGGTCCAACATACGCAATGGCTACCCCCACCTCACGTGTTTGAGCTACGCCAGCTGCGCCTTCGGTATCTACGCCGCGCAGGCCAACATCCAGCTTTCGCTCATTCGTTGAAGCAAAAAAAGCAGGGTCGCTATAACTAAAATCAGTAATCGAGCAGTCGTTATGACTGCCAGAAATATCACCATCATTACAGGGCTGGGTACAGGCACTACCCGTACATTTAACCTCGGTGCTAAAGCTGCCCGTGCCGGTGAAGTCCCACTCGTGGCTCCCGACGGCTTGATCGGGGTCAGGCTCGATAGCGCGACCAACAAAGGTAGAAACCTCGGTAGGCTCCAAACAGCGATCAACGCCATCACAGACACCGTTTACTGACGGGTTAGCCTGGACACCAAGTTGATGACCCAATAACCAGCCCCCCAACCCAAGTACAACCAGGCTGACTATGGCCACGCCGACTCGGACGGGCGATACACCAGCCTTAGTCCGGCTAAAAACGGACGGCCAGGAACGGAATAATGGCAACATAGTGTCAATATACCACCTCATTGAGATAACCTGAATACCCAGGCGGCGGTGCGGCCATATTTCAAACGCAGTAGGGACGTTGCAGTGCAACGTCCCTACGGATGATTTAAACGATGCCGTTTAATTTACGATCCCCCGTTCATCGCCCGGCGCACCGCCGCCGACACTTCTTGGCCCGACGCACCGCCAGCTACCTTAGCCACGGCAATCTTCATCGCGCCGCCAAAATCACCATTAGCCTCGGCTACAGCGGCACGAGCTATTTCATCAAGCTGCTCTGGCGATAGCGCTGGCGGCAAATAGACACGAATAACAGTTGCCTCGTATTCCTCATTCGCGGCCAGTTCTAACCGGCCGGCCTGGTGGAACACTGCGGCGGATTCCTCGCGCTGCTTTAACTGCTGCTGGAAAAACTTTACTACGGCCGCGTCATCAAGCGGCCCGCGATTCGCAATTTCGGCATTGTGAAACGCCGAACGCAGCTGCCGCAGCGCGTCAACAATGGCCTGCTCGCGACGCTTTTGGGCCGCGAGCACGTCAACTGCTAACTTATCGCCAATATACATAGGGGTATGGGTCAGGTAGGGATGCGGGTCGGGTAGAGACGAGTTTCAAACTCGTCTCTACCCGCCGAACGAACGACGACGCGGAGTAGGCTCCACTGCCTTACCAATTTTGCGTTGGTACTCCAAATTCGACTTTACCGTCGCACGGTGCTGGGCACTGCTACGCAGTACGGTGACGCTTTTATCACGCCGGTGGAAACGGACTTTTTTGGCCTGTAATAGGCGTCCGCTTTGTACCACCTGGCGGTTGAACCGTCGCACCAGGCTCTCGAAGCTTTCATTAACTTTTCGTTTGGTCTCAACCATGGGTGGTCACCTCCTTTTCTAAAATTTAGGATGAATAGAGTCCCATTCGGGACGCCCGTATACTGCCACGCCGAGCTCGGCCGGTCAAGACAGCAACAGCGCCGCCTCGCGGGCTAAGCGTTTGGCTAATTCCGCCGCCAGACGATCGCGGATTACCGTCTCTTGAATACCGCTCTCCATATCACGGAGCAGTACGGTGCCATCTAGAATCTCGCGTTGCCCAATAATAGCCGCGTAGCGCACCCCTAGCCGCCCCGCCTCCTCCAATTGGCCCTTTAGTCCACTACCGCCGAGCTGCGCTACCACTGTGATATTAGCCGCGCGTAGCCGCTCGAACAACACAATGGCGTGTTTGCGTGCCTCGGGACCCAATTGCGCCAGCAGCACATGAGGAGCATGACGACTACCACCCATAGTCGCAGCCATCCGCGCTAGAGTAGCCACGTCGCCACTAAAACCTACCGCGCTACCGCTACCGCCTAAACGACCGCACAACTCGTCGTAGCGACAACCAGACATAAACGCTTCACCGCCTTCAGCCGGTGCCACCGCGAACACGGTTCGGCTAGCGTAATCAAACGGCGCCGCGATAGCGGGATTAAGCGCGTATGGCACTTCAACCTCATCTAGATATTCCAGCACTTGCACTAAGTGGGCATTACAGTTCGCGCAAAGATAGTCCACTGTCTGCGGCGCGCCAGCGGCTACTTCGGCTTGCAGCTCGGCCAACAAACGCCAAGGGTGCTTACCCACGGTTGCCCCATGTTGGCGGCGCAAAAACTCGACGAGCGCCTTAAGGTAGGTAGGTCGGCAGGTTGCGCAGCCAAAGGAGTTGATATGCAAACTAGCGCTAACGCGCAGGGCTTGCGCTAACCGCCAAGCCACAATAGCGCATTGCGCATCGGCGGTGGGGTCAGCTTCGCCGTACATTTCCACCCCGTACTGCCAAGATTGCTGCAGGTTTTCTCCCCCGGCAAATATTGGCGTCCAGTACGAAAACTTTCCCATGGGCTGCTCACCACCAGCACGCTCTAATAGTAGACGGCATAGGCCCTCGCGCCCCGACGCCGGCAGAGCCAGTTGATCGTCACCATGAGCAACTGTAACCACATTAGCCGTGGCTAAATCGTCCTTGCCCCAAGCGCGCTGATAGAGGCTAGATAGCTCTAACGTCGGTAAATCCACGCGACTGCACCCATAGCCCTCGGTGGTGCGATTAAACACTGCTCGGCAATGCTGCCAAGCAGAATCAAAATCCGAACCAATAGCGCCTTTTGCCCCGCGAACAATCCGCGGCGCTGCCTTGGCCGCTACGGGACGGCGTTGCTTTGCGTCGCTCATAATCAAGGGCGAGCATACGCCCCTACGGGTGGGGGGTCAACAGAGGGTAAATTAAAAATCCCAAGCTCCAAATCCCAAATTGCTCCCGATCCTACCTTGGGATTTTGGATTTGGGATTTGGGATTTACTTTTTTATAGCCCGTAATCCGGCACGGGCACGCTCCCGGCTCGACCGAGCGGCCAACCGCGCAGCCACGCGCGACCCACGATGTGTGAACGATCGAGCACGCCGAATGCCCGCGAGTCTTGGCTGTTACCGCGGTTATCGCCCAGTACAAAATATTCTGTTGATCCAAGTTTTATCCCTGCCCCCTCGGCCAGCTGCGCCGTGGTGGCTCGAGTTACTGTACCTACTGGCAAGTAAGCGCTCTCATCTAGTGCTATGCCATCAGGATGAGCGGTATTGGCAATAAAAACGCGGCCGCCGCGCAGGCTGACTGTTTCGCCGGGCAACCCTACTATGCGTTTGATATAAAACTCCTCGGGGTTCTGGGGTGGATGGAATACAACAATGTCACCCCGCTGGGGCAAACCGAAACGGTAGCTAATCTCATCCACCACTAAATACTCCCGCTCGTAGAAGTTTGGTTCCATCGAAGCGCCCTGCACAAAAAACGGCTGCACCAGCCAGGTACGCGCGGGAATAATAATCGCCAGCGAAATAGCGGCGACCTTAGCAACGTCGAACAAAAATGCCCCTACCTCCCGCAGCAAGGAACGGCGGGGAGACTCGTCCGCTGACACCTGTTGTAGAGAATCAATATTCTTAGCCATAGGTATGCAGCGACAATGGTACCGCACCAGCCCCGACGGGGCAAATCCAAAATCCCAAGCTCAAAATCCCAAGATGAAGCACTAATGTCTAAATCCCAGGGTGCCCCTCGACTCCCTCTGGTCGCTCGGGACATTCGACTTCGCTCGTACTACCAAGGTTATTAGTAGAAGGGTCGTAGACCATGAGCGAAGCCCCGAGCTTATCGAGGGGCGAAGTCGAATGGTGGTCGCACCTGGGCTCGAACCAGTGACCTTACGGATGTGAACCGTACGCTCTAACCCCCGCCTCATGCCATAGGCAGATCAGCCTTTGGCTGAAGAGGCGGGTCCGCCTTCGGCGGAAACTGATCCGCCTGTTTGTAGTAGTGGTGGGCATTACTGGATTCGAACCAGTGACCTTACGGATGTGAACCGTACGCTCTAACCAACTGAGCTAAATGCCCATGTTGCGGCAGGCCAACGGTAGCATTGGCTAACGACTGCCGCAACCTTTTTTAAGTTGACCGAGCAATGCTGCGACGGGTACGCTCAAGTACTAGTAGTCACACATTTGCCGCAATGATTGACGACACCAATAATTTCCTCGACCCACAGCACACCGCGCCGCGAATTCGCCGACGCGGCCGTTGGGGTAAGGTGTTCATCGTGCTTAGCCTAACCGCGGCAGTACTAACGGCGGCGGCCACTGCCTATCAGCTAGCAGCGCCAGCCTCTGATCCGCTTGCTAGCTTATTGCGGCACCTACCAGTAGTGCGTGACGTTGCTCGCCTAATTAACCCGCAGCTAACCCCACTCGCTAACCGCGATACTGTGTATCTAGCTATTGGCGGTATTAGTGGCGTGGGTAACGATGGGCCACTGCTCACCGACACCATTATGGTAGTGGTGCTCAAACCAAAATCAGGACAGTTTGGGTTAGTATCAGTACCGCGTGACTTGGCGGTAGCCACTACTGCCGGCGCCTTTCGCAAAGTGAACTCGGTTTATCCCCTAGCCGAAGCAAAACAGCGCGGTAGCGGCCTTAATGAATTTAAACAAGTACTATCATCTATTACCGGCGCGCCTATTTCGTATGCCGCGGTTATTAATTTCAACGGATTCGAGCAGCTTATCGACGCGTTTGGCGGCGTTTCGGTAGATATTCCTAAAAGCTTCACCGATTACACCTATCCCGACGGACGCGGTGGTGTAAAAACAGTCTCGTTTACTGCCGGCCGACAACGGTTAAACGGCGCCACGGCCCTGGAGTATGCGCGCTCGCGTCACGGCAATAACGGTGAGAACTCCGACTTCGCCCGCGCGCGCCGGCAGCAGCTTATTACCGTATCGCTCGCCAATGAGGCTCTGCAGCTACGAACGCTTACTAGTCCACGGCGGCTTAGCGCCTTAATTAACCTACTCAACGACTCGGTAGATACCGACCTACCAGCGGGTGATGCTGTAGATGTGGCATTACAGTTCCAAAACGCCGACCCGGCGGCCGCCCCGCGACTAGTAATAGATGATAGCCCTAATGGTTTCCTTAATAACGCGATTGGACCTGACGGCGCCTTTTTGCTTACGCCGCGCGGCGGCAGCTTTGCCAACATTCAACGCGCCGTGGCTAACCTGTTCAACCCCGCTAGTATTACCAGCGACGTGACCGTGGCTGTAGAAAACGGCACTCCAATCGCTGGCCTGGCACTGCAGGTTGCTGACCAACTGGCGGCCGCGCAGTTCCGCGTATCCAGTTTTGGCAACGCTGGCCGGCAAGACGTAGTCCGAACCGTTATTTACGACCACTCGGGTGGCAACGCGCCTCTAGCGCGCAGTCGCTTAGCCGAAATTTTTCCCGGCAGTTTAGTACTAACCGGCACCGGCACCTCCACTGCTGAC
>CAYZDG010000034.1:0-6394 GCA_964477165.1 uncultured Gammaproteobacteria bacterium | reverse complement strand
TGGCCTCCAGCATGGGGCCGGGGATCAAAGTTAAACTGTAGAAAATCAAGTAGAGGCCGGCAATAGCCGGCCTCTGTCGTAGCGGCTATAATCACTCCAACCTATGACCACCCCAGATAGCGCCCCAGCTAAGTACGCCCGCCCTACCTGGGATGAGTATTTTATGGAGGTAACCGAAGCCGTAGCTCGGCGTTCAACCTGTGATCGTGGACGCAGTGGTTGTCTTATTGCCCGCGATCGGCAGATTTTAGTCACCGGTTATGTCGGCTCCCCGCGAGGTTTTGAGCACTGTGACGAAGTTGGTCATTTAATGAAGCAGGTGATTCATGAGGATGGCCACACAAGTAGTCATTGTTTGCGTACGGTGCATGCCGAGCAAAACGCTATCTGCCAAGCGGCTAAGCTGGGTGTGTCATTGAATGGAGCTACACTGTATTGTCGCATGACACCGTGTCGCACCTGCGCCATGATGATTATTAATTGTGGAATCGAAAGGGTTGTGTGCCAGAGTCGCTACCATGCCGGCGGCGAGTCGGAGGAGATGTTTAAGGTTGCCGGTATCCAGTTGGTCTACACCGAGGGCGGCGTGGAGCAGTACCCCAATCAGTAGCTAGACATGGCAGCCATTATCGGTCTGGTCGGCAACCTAGCCTCGGGTAAGGGCACAGCTGCCCGGTATTTAGCCGAGCGTCACGGCGCTGTTATCGTGAGATATTCTGATTCGCTGCGCGAGGCGTTGGGTACATTTGATCTACCGGTAACCCGAGAGAATATGCAGGATCTATCCACGCTGCTGCGTCATCATTTTGGTGAGAATGTTCTGGCCAAGGCTGTAGCACGCCGGGCGCGGCTGGCTGGGGAAGCTCTAGTGGTCGTGGATGGCGTGCGTCGGCTTACCGACATCGAAGGCTTAGGCGAATTACCCGGCTTTTGTCTGGTTGCCCTGACAGTAGATCAGCAGGTTCGTTACCAACGTTGCGTTACGCGCAATGAAAATGACGGTGACGCTGATATGTCGCTAGAAAAGTTTAAGGAGCGCGATGCGGCCGAGGCTGAAGTGCAGATCCCTCAAGTTGTGACCAAGGCGCGGTTCACTATTAATAACAGCGGTACGATTGAGGACTTATATCGGAAGATTGACGACGTGGTTGAGGTCATTCAGGCATCTCATCCATGATTACAGTACAGATTAAACGGCTGCGATCGGGCATTCAGTTGCCGGCTTATGCTCATCCGGGAGACGCTGGGCTAGACATTTACTCGCCCGAGGCTTTTGTTTTGCAGCCGGGTGAACGGCGACATGTGCCCACTGGCTGGTCATTGGCTCTACCAGATGGTTACGTGTCCTTAATTTGGGATCGTAGCGGGCTAGCGTCCAAGAACGGCATCACCTGTCTTGGCGGGGTAATCGAATGTACGTACCGCGGCGAGTACGCTGTAGTTTTACTCAATACGGGCCCCGAGGTTTTTGAGGTCAAGGTAGGGGATAGGATCGCGCAGCTGCTTATCCAGCCCATTGTAACCGCCGATTTGCAGGAGGTAGAGGTGCTCCCACCGAGCCCTCGTGGCGAGGGAGGGTTTGGTTCTAGTGGAAGGTAGAGTGTCTAAATACCCCCTCTGCCCTTCGGGCATCTCCCCCTGTTAGGGGGAGGATGGCCCTCGAACCCTACCGCACACGCCCGCCTCTCGTGTCATAATAGATATATGAAATCAAAAGGCAAGCTCATCGTTATTGACGGCACGGACGGCAGTGGTAAGGCCACGCAGACGGCCTTGTTGGTTCGTCAGCTGCGCAAGGCTGGCCGAACAGTACGAACCATTAGTTTTCCGCGCCATAGTCACCCCAGCGGTTACATGGTGGAGCAGTATCTGGCCGGCAAGTTTGGTACAGCCAAGGAGGTTGGGCCGTATCGTGGTTCTCTGTTTTACGCTCTAGATCGTTACGCTGCCTCATTCGAAATCAGGCGATGGCTGTCCGCTGGCCACGATGTAGTTATCGACCGTTGGGTATCGGCCAACATGGGTCACCAGGCCAGTAAGATAAGTAATGCACGCGAGCGGTGGAAGTTTTTAAAGTGGATCCAAGATTTAGAGTACGGCATGCTTAAGCTGCCGCGTCCGAATCTTGTATTACTGCTGTACATGCCGCCAGCGGTAAGTCGGCAGTTGGTCCGCAGTCGCGGCAGAAAGCAAGATATTCACGAGCGTGACCGTAAGCATATCGAGGCCGCGGCCAAGGTCTATCTTGAGGTAGCACGGCGTTACCGCTGGCCAGTGGTCAACTGTGTCCCCAAGGGCAAAATGCTATCGGTCGAGGCTATTCACGGGCTAGTTTGGAAGGTAGTCCGGCCACGCCTCCGCTGACCGCTGTTTCCTGTATCCTGTTTCCTGTATCCTGCTCTCGTATGGACTACGAGCCAGTCATTGGGTTAGAAATTCACCTGCAGCTGGCAACGGCCAGTAAGATGTTTTGCTCCTGCCCTAATTATCTTGGCCGAGATGACGCTAGCCCCAATACCCTGGTCTGCCCCGTCTGTTTGGGTATGTCCGGCACCCTGCCCATGCTTAATGCCCAGGCAGTAAGACTGGCGTTAAAAATGGCATTAGCTCTAGGCGCCCAGCTGAACACGCCCTCTTGTTTTGATCGCAAGAATTACAGCTATCCCGATCTACCCAAGGGTTATCAGATAACACAGTTCCATATGCCGTTTGCCGCGCATGGTCGGCTAGTGTACGTCCACGGCGGCGAAACGCACGCTTTGCGTCTACACGAGATGCATTTGGAGGAAGACACTGGCAAGATCACCCACGCCGCTAGTAAATCATTAGTGGATTACAACCGCGCCGGTACTCCACTGGTCGAGTTGGTGTTTGAACCAGATTTGCGCGCCCCAGCCGCGGCTAAGGCAGCGGTGACTGAATTACGTCTTCTAGCTCGCACCCTGGGCGTTTCGGACGCTGATATGGAAAAAGGGCATTTGCGCTGCGATGCCAATGTTTCCGTCCGCCCAGTGGGAGTTACCGAGCTAGGTCCTAAAGTTGAGGTAAAGAATCTTAATAGCCTGCGCAGCATCCAGCGCGCCTTAGATTACGAGGTGCAACGGCAGACGCGGCTATGGAACGCTGGCACGCCTCCAGACGCGTCCGAGACGCGCGGTTGGGATGAGCACCAGCAAATAACAGTTGCCCAGCGCACCAAGGAGGGACTGCACGACTACCGTTACTTCCCCGAGCCCGATTTACCGCCGCTGTTAGTTACGTCTGAAGAAGCGGAAGCAGCTCGAGAGAATTTACCGGTGCTGCCCCAGCAGCGTCGTGAGCTGCTGCAGGCCGAATTCGGCCTGGCGGCCGCCGCGGCGGCTCTGTTGGTCGAACGTGGTCTAGATGACTACTTTAGTGAGATAATTTCCGAGGGTCGCGAGTGGTTAACCGCCACGGCGGCCGAGGGCAGTGCCGAAGACGAGTGGCAGGTACGTCGAGCTAAGTTCACCAAGGCAGCTTCGAACTGGTTAGATGAGCTCGTAGGTCATTTGGAGTCGGCATTAAGTGGCCAGCGGCCGACGGCCGAGAACTTCGCCGAGTTTTTAACCATGGTGCTAGAGCGCAAGGTAAACAGCACCGCGGCACAGGTTCTGCTGCGTCGGATGGTTGAAACTGGCGGCGACCCCAGTAGCATCGTGGCCGAAGGCGGCCTAGCGCAGGTCGGCGATATAGGTCAGCTGTCGGCAATCATTAAGCAGGTCATTGAGCAGAATCCACAGGCACTGGTCGATATAAAGGCAGGCAAACAGAATGCGTTTAAGTTTTTAGTCGGCGCGGCCATGAAGGTCAGCGGTGGCACGGCTGATCCCGAGGCTATACGTCGTTTATTGGCCGAGCAGTTGGATCTGGACGTCTAACTGTGGAAAAGTACTCCTTGCAATACTAGTAGCGCGCCTGTAATATCTTTCACAGTATGCAGTGGAAGTTACACCCCCGACGCCAACTCGCTGCTATTCCCGTCCCCCGTTGAGGGGGATTTTTTTTACGCGCCGCAGGCGCGTAACCCACCGTAGCTCCGTAGGAGCGAAGGTGGGTAAACCCCCGAACATCTAAAACCTACTGAAACCTTAAACCTACAACCTAAAACCTGCCCCCTATGACTCACGACCAACAAATCCGCCTCTGGCACACTGTTACCGCTACTAGCTTTCAACATTGGCTAGATCGCGATTACACCTACGTTGAGGTTCCTAGTACCGTGCGCGCCAGCGGCGCTTGCGAATTCGTGGATTCATTATTAGAAGTAGCTATGGATAGCAGCACTCAATGGGCGTCACAGCCCGTTTTTCTTAAACAAACAGGCCAGCTGCATCTGGAGGGCGCCATCAGCAGCTTTAGTAAGACGTTTACCATTGGCCGCAGCTTCCGCGCCGAAAAGCATCTGCCGTCTGACGGCCGACACTGCATGGAGTTCAGCCTGCACGAAATCGAATTCTCGGGGCAGTCGGACAAGCTGTATGACCAGCTGCTGGATGAGATCAACGGGTTCGTTAACGCGCAGAAACAGGCAGTACTTGATCACGCAGACGAGGTTGGTCTATCGCCGGAGCAGGCGGCTAGGCTCCGGGCTTGGCCCGAGAAGTTTGCTCGGCTCACTTACGCTCAAGCTATCGAACAGTTGCAGGCAGCTGGTCAGGATATTCACTGGGGTGATGACTTTTCGCACCAGCAGGAGTTGTGGTTGGCCGAGAAGAATGGCCCAGTGTTCTTACTAAAGTTTCCCGACCCTAGCTTTCCCCACCCCGAGCTAGAAGGTCGCGAGCTGCAGATTATTAAGTTCTTCAACATGTGGCCAGACGGCAAGGGCAACATCAACAGCGCTGACCTTATTCTGCCCGGAGCAGGGGAGAGTGTAGGGGCGGCCGTTCGCGTCCATGACGTTAAGGTTCTTAAGGAGCGCCTAGGTAACTCCATAATGTTCGGCATGCTGGTAAAGCGCCGCCTTGAGTGGCTGGCCAAGAAAGGCTTAGCAGCTGATAAAAAAGTAGCCGAAGCTTCGGTGTGGGGCGACTTTCAGTGGTACATCGACGCCGTGGCCGCCAAGGGCGTACCCCACGCTGGCTGCGGTTTTGGCATGAACCGGGTCGTCCAATCGCTAATGGGAGCCACGATGATCGAAGACATAGACGCCTTCCCCGTTACCTACGCTGGTTTTGTCGGCACGCATAATTGACGACTAAAAAATGGCGGAGTATAACGTCATTATTACGCACCGTATGTAAACCAAGCAGGAGGTTTTGTGGAAGGTATCCCTGGTGTTGAACAACTGACGGAGCGGACAGCAGATCCATTGCGCGACTATGTGGAGCAGCAGCGTCGTATGAGGAGCAATACGCCGATTATCAGCGGCAAGAAGGCAGCCCTACTCATCTCTATTTGCTTCGTTGTCTTCTTCGCGTTTTGGTCTGTGGTCAAGTGAACGAATTGAGCCCCGGGAAAATCCCGGGGCTCGAATTGTTATGCGGCAATCCAACGTATACTCGAGTCACGCCGGAACCAAGTCATTTGTCGACGCGCAAATTGGTAGATGGCATGTGTTAGTCCCGCCTCCATCTCGGCTCTAGTAAGCTCACCGCGCAGGTAGCGAGTTACCCAGGCGTACTCAAGACCAAGACTCAATAGTCGCTTGTCGGAAATACCCTGGCGGTGAAGCTTTCTAACTTCGGTGACTAAACCTTGCTTCATCCGGAGCTTCAGCCGTTGTCTAATTCGGCGTCGGAGCTTATCAAGGGGAACAGTGAGTCCGATTGTTACTACGCGGTAGGGGATTTGGTTAACTTTTCGGCTTTCAGCTAATGGTTTTTTGGTATGCGTTAACGTTTCGATGGCGCGTTCAATTCTGCGCCGATTATGACGATCTATCGATTTGTAGGCAGCGGCATCGAGCTTTTTAAGTTGGATCAGGAGCTGTGGTAGAGTTTTAGAAGCTAGTATCTTTCTTAGCTTTGCGTCTGGTTTACTGGACGGAAGAGCGAGACCCTTAGTGATGCTGTTTACATATAATCCGGATCCGCCGCAGAGAATGGGTAACTTACCGCGTTGGTGGATATCAGCAATGGCACGACGTGCCAGGCGCTGGTACTGGGCTAAGGTAAATACACGCCGTGGTGAGGCTACATCCAGTAGGTGTACTGGCACGCGGCCATATGAGGCGCGATCCTTGCCACTGCCTATGTCTAGCCCCTTGTATACCTGCCGCGAGTCCGCACTCACAATCTCGCCGTCTACTAGACGTGCAATTTCTACCGCCAGGCGCGTCTTGCCACTGGCCGTGGGGCCGATGATGACGAGCAGGGGCGGTAGTTGCCTAGTCATAGATTTACTAGATACTAGCACATAGAAAATAGAAAAC
>CAYZDG010000033.1:0-6425 GCA_964477165.1 uncultured Gammaproteobacteria bacterium | reverse complement strand
CGGTCGCTTGAGGCGACCTCCGCTCAGGATGACGTGTTATATAAAGTCAATAATAAGATGACAAGATTGTATTGCGTTGAACCAGGGCAATGAATTATTTGGTAATTGGAATTTGGACATTGGTCATTGCGCTCTACTTATATGTATCTCCCCATAGTGCTCGGCCTGACGCACCTCTACCGCTGACTGCTTAACCATCTCTAATAGCGCCAAGAAGCTCAACACCCGCTCCACGCGCGAGCCAGGGTCGCCTAGCATTTGGGAAAAAGTGAGCTTGCTACGCTCGGCCACTAGGGCCACTAGCTGCTGCAACCGCTCGGCCACTGTTTGCACTCGCTGCATGGCCCGCTGCGGCAGGCTGACTATGGCCTGTAGCCCAGCGGCCAGAGCGCGGAACGCGACAGCTAACCCAGACAAAGCCACGTTCGGCGGCGGCGCGAACCTCGGCACCAGCATCCGCGTAGGCAGCTGACGCGCGTAACTAAACTGACGCCGCGCGATCATGGCCGCCAACCGCTCACTGGCTGCGACAAATTCTCGATATAACTTTAACTGCTGCTCTAACTCGCTCGCCTCTTCTTCGGTCTGCTGGGTAAACTCGGGCAGCAATGCTCGCGACTTGATTAACATTAACTTGGCGGCCACCACCAAAAAGTCGGCGGCAACTTCGGGATCCAGCTCGGCATGACCAGGCTGCACATACGCCAAAAACTGCTCGGCCACGGCGGCCAAGCTAACCTGCGCGATATCTAACTTCTGCTCCTGGATTAATTCCAGCAGCAAATGGAGCGGCCCGTTGAACTGCTCCAGCTGAACCTGGTACTCCGACATCCCTAACGCCTAGATTTAGACTTGGCGCGAGCCTTTGGACGAACCTTGGACTTGCGCCGCTTCGGACGTGCCTTACGTTTGGCCGCTGCCGCCTTAGCGGCTTTGGCCATCTTGGCTATAATCTTGCGGCTGTACGCCAGCAGCGGCTTGTTCACCTTGCCGAACTTGGCCACGGTGGCGCTTTCGGCTGCCACAAAATCCTTTACCTTAGCTCGCACGCTGTGAGTGAATGTGCCCGCGGCAAATAACGCCTCCTTAGCTAATAAAAGATCCTTTTCTACTAGAACAGGGAATTTGTACATGCTGCCAAATGAGGAAAGACCCTTGCCCTTGGCTAGACCAGCTGCCTTAGCAATTGCTTGCTCGGTAACTATCTTCACCTTGTTCGCGCTCACACCCAGCTGCTTTGCTACAGCCTTGAAGTCGATTTGATGGTGCGCTGGAACTACCAACAGGTGCAGCGTGTTACCAGCTTTTACGACCACGTTCTTAGCCACCTGCTCCAGAGGCGTGCGGGTGGTCATGGCTGTGTCGTAGGCCGTAAACACCTTGCGGTGCTCCATTGGCTGGTGCTTAAAGCCGGCTTTGGCTAAATACTTTTCAAGGGGTTTGGGAAAGGTGGGCATATATTTTTCTATGTTATTAGTAGTTATAGTCTACCACTTGACTCCGTTCCGAGCGAGTGCTATTTTATTAGCGCACTTGTGAGGGCTTTGCCCTCTCGCGGCCAATACATAAGCCGCAGACAGGTGCATTTTTTATTCCACCTCTAAATCTCCGGTGTATAAACGCTTATACCGTTCACCTTTTTGTCCTACTTCAACTCGCCAGGAAGGATAAATACTGTAAAAAATTGGAGTCTCGCCTTGGATCTCCTTTACAATGACTTTTACTCTGACCTCTTTTTCAGGAAAAACTGCGACAAAACCATAGTACTGAACTGATCGAAGCTGACGTTGCCATGTACCACGCATTTTAAGACGAACCCATAAGGGGCGGCGGTCATACTCTTGTAATGTGTTCGATTTCTCAATGACCCTCCGCGCAAGAGGAATTAACTTCAGCCGAGTGTACTGTTCAACTCGATTTCTTGTCGTATTCCAATCCTTAAAAAGGATGTGCTGAAATCCTACGGTACTAAAGTGAACCGTACGACCCAAATAAGGGCAGTTAATAGCTCCTATTTTCTTGTATAATATTTCTGCTTGATGTCGAACTTCCTTGAATTTCTCGTCGCTAATTTCAATTCCCATAGATTAGGTGGATAACTTGATACGACAAGTTACCTCTACTTCCTAATCTTGAACAGTGGTAATGTCTGTTGCGGCTTGCGGCGGTGAGCCTTGGCCGTACGGCGACCTTCTGGCGTAAGCCGAAGGGTCGTGAGAAATAGTTTATGTTGCGTCTTGTAACCATAGCCAACGGCCAGACCGCGACCAATAAGCCGCTCCATGGCGCCGGTGACGCCATCGGCCACATCCTTAGCGGACGCGTCTGGATTAAGGCGGCGATACTCATCCTCAAACGCGGTACGATGCACGCGCGGCTTGGCCCTGGCCGCCTCCGCCACCATGTACTGCTGCAGCGGCGACAAGGTCATATTATTTTAGCGGACGTCTATTCCTAACTCCTCTAACTGGGCTGGATCAACTGGCGAGGGCGCGTCCATCATTAGGTCCCTGCCGTCGTTCGTCTTAGGGAAAGCCATAACCTCGCGGATATTTGGTTGGCCAGCTAGTACCATTACTAGACGGTCTATACCTGGCGCAATACCGCCGTGCGGCGGCACGCCATAGCGGAACGCCTCTAGTAGATGACCGAACTGCGTTTCGACTGCTTCCTTAGAATGTCCCAGCGCCTGGAACACGCGCGATAGGTTATCGGCTCGGTGCTCACGAATACTGCCGCCACCTACCTCAAAACCATTAAGGACAAGGTCATACTGCTGCGCTGGAATATCTGTTGCTGGGGCGCGATCTAGATCCTTTGGATCCTGCACCGCGGTAAAGGGATGGTGCACGGCGCTCCAACTGCCGTCTTGCAGCTTTTCGAACATAGGGAAGTCGGTGACCCAGGCAAAGGCTAACTCGGTTGGATCGTTTTTATCTTTTCGTAAATCCGGCTTATCAGATTGGTATTTAGCCATGGCCTCGGCATAGGTGATGCGGGTGAATGGCAAAGTAGATAGATGTAAGTGAGGCGTTACTGCTTTAACCAGCTCGGTCATTAACTGCTCGGTCAAAAGCAAAACTTCCTCTGTCGTCACAAAACTCATCTCGATATCAAGCTGGGTGAATTCGGGCTGCCTATCACCACGCTGATCTTCATCGCGGAAGCAGCGGACAACCTGGAAGTACTTCTCGACCCCCGCGACCATCAGCAACTGCTTGTACTGTTGCGGGCTTTGCGGCAGGGCGTAGAAACTACCTTTTTGCTTACGGGACGGCACCAAAAAGTCACGCGCGCCTTCGGGCGTGGACTTACTAAGGAACGGTGTTTCTACTTCCCAAAAGTCATGCTCATACAACCATTGGCGCAAAAACTTGATGACCTCGTGCCGCAGCTCCAGATTGCGACGCATGGCTGGCCGGCGTAGGTCTAGGTAACGGTACTTCAGGCGGATCTCCTCGCTGGCTAACCGCTCATCCGAACTCACCTCTACTGGCGTTGTTTCGGCGCGGGATAGCACTTCGATGCGCTTAGCCTTAACCTCGACGCTAGCGAGCGGATCGTCCCCTTTGCCCTTATTACGGGCCTGAACCTCACCCTCGATAGCAAGAACCCACTCGTTGCGAGCCTCGGCTGCTATCTGCTGACTAGCCTCATCCAACTCTTCGGGCAGCAAAACAACCTGGGTAATACCCGAGCGATCGCGCAAATTAATGAAGCTGATTTTGCCCAAAGCACGCCAGGTGTGCACCCAGCCCTTAATTAACACCGTCTGCCCCACCTTGCCGGGAAGCTCGCTGATAATCGTCCGCTGGGTTTCCATAGCAGTATTGTACCTTACCCAGGTTACTAGCCAAGGGCAACAGCATCGCCCCTCTGCCCTCCAATCATCCCCCTGCCCGAGAGGGATTCAGGGGTGGGAGGGAGAGGAAAGGTTGGGTGAGGGGAGGGATCTGTGGTAACTTTACCAACTTTGTTTCTCGCCATGCGTCTCCATAACGCGCCAAACCTCAAACTGTACCGCCAGCAGCTCCGTCACGACGCCACGCTGCCGGAACGGCTGATTTGGAATGAGCTGCGCACCAGGTCATTCGGTTACAAGTTCCGCCGCCAGTACAGTATCGGACGCTACATTCTTGATTTCTACTGCTCTCCGCTGAAACTCGCTATTGAAATTGACGGGGCTCAACACTGGGAACCGGAGCAGAATCAGTACGACCGAACACGAACCGTCTACCTAAAATCTCTTGGTCTCACCGTAGCCCGATACCCTGCCAACGAGGTACTAAAAAATCTTAAAGGTGTCGTTGAGAACATTCGACATCAGTACGAGAGGATGACCTCACCTCCTCCAACTCCCCCTCTCCCCTGGAGAGGGGGAGGGCAATAAAACCAGACCTGTGTTTAAGTCCCTCTCCCCTCATGCAGGAGGGGAGAGGTCAGGTGAGGGGTTACCACAGCATTGGTTCCGTTAGCCCCCGTAAACCTAACCCCCTAAAACCTTAAACCTACTCCCCTACTTCCCTTGCTTGGCTATTCGCTTCGCTTCGTTTTCATCTAAAATCTGCTTACGGATGCGCACACTTTGCGGTGTTACTTCTACCAACTCGTCGTCACCGATGTACTCCAAAGCGTCATCCAAACCCATGCGCTGTGGCGACTTAAGCGCCTCGGACACGCCATCGCCCTTGGACCGCATATTGGATAGCTCCTTGGCCTTGCACACGTTAACGCGGAGGTCTCCACTGCGGCTGTGCTGACCGACAACCTGGCCCACGTAAACTTTTTCGGCTGGAGCAATAAACAGCACCCCGCGCTCCTGCGCGTTAATCATGCCATAACTAGAAGTGGTACCAGTCTCATGCGCCACCAACGAACCCTGGTCGCGGGCGCGGTATGGCTTGCTATCCTCGTCATAGCCTTCGAAGATAGTGTTGATGATTCCTAGTCCACGCGTCTGCACTAGGAATTCGCTACGGTAACCCAGTAGGCCAGCAGTGGGCACCAGGAACTCGAGGTGTGATGTGCCCTCGAACACGTGCATGTTCTTTAGCTCGCCGTGGCGGCCGCCTAGGTTCTGGATGACCGTGCCGGCATAAGTTTCAGGCACTTCGATATACACCCGTTCGAAAGGTACTAAGGTGCGACCGTTAACCACTTTTTCCAGCACGCGCGGACGTGACACTTGCAGCTCGTAACCCTCGCGGCGCATGCGCTCGACCAAGATGCCGATATGCAACTCACCGCGGCCATACACTATAAAGTCACTAGATGGACCCGGCTCCACGCGCAGCGCCATATCATGCTCTAGCTCCTTATCTAACCGCTCCTTAATCTGGCGCGAGGTGCAAAATTTACCCTCGCGGCCGGCGAACGGCGAATCATTAACGCTAAAGGTAACTTTAACTGTGGGCTCCTCAATAGCTAACAAAGGCAAGGCTTGAGGATGGTCGCCATCTGCTAACGTCTCGCCAATTGTAACTTCGGCAATTCCGCTGATGGATGCAATATCGCCAGCCTGAACCTCGGCGGCTTCTACTCGCTCTAAGCCGTTGTAGGTCATAAGCGAAACTAGACGGTAACGCTGCTGCTGACCCTGGCGGTTAATGTGTACTACCTCCTGCCCGGCGCGGATAGTGCCGTTGTGTACTCGCCCAGTGGCAATACGGCCCTTGTAGCTGTCAGCACCGATGGTATTAACCATCATCTGCAATGGCGCCGTCGGGTCGACCTGCGGCGCGGGGATGTGCTGTAGAATAGCGTCAAAAACAGGACTAATATCCGTCATGGCCTCTAGGATAGGCTCTAACCCGGCCTTGCCATGCTTAGCCGCGGCGTACAGCACGGGGTAGTCGATAGACTTATCATCCGCGCCCAGCTCGATGAACAACTCAAATGTCTTATCTAGCACGTGCTGAATACGCGCGTCTGGCTTGTCGATTTTATTCACTACTACAACTACCTTTAAACCCATAGCCAAGGCGCGCTTAAGCACAAACCGTGTCTGCGGCATGGGACCCTCTTTTGCGTCTACCAGCAACAAACATCCGTCTGCCATGTTCAATACCCGCTCAACTTCGCCGCCAAAGTCGGCATGGCCGGGTGTATCGATGATGTTAATCTTCGTCTCCTTCCAGATAACGGATGCGTTCTTGGAGAAAATGGTAATGCCTCGCTCTTTCTCGAGGTCGTTGCTATCCATGATTAAATCCATGGCCGACTCCTCCTTGTTCAGGTGAGTAAACGACTGACGCAACAACGCGTCCACCAAGGTGGTCTTGCCGTGATCGACATGGGCGATGATTGCTACATTTCGGACATCCATATGGGTTAGAGACTATAATTGAATTCTACAAGAATGGCAACCCCCCGTAATGGTTCAATAGCTTTGCACCACCCCGCGGTACTATGGCGTATATGGCCTA
>CAYZDG010000032.1:547-6512 GCA_964477165.1 uncultured Gammaproteobacteria bacterium | reverse complement strand
GGGTGCTGGTGTAGCCATGGTTCTTGACGGCATCACCTTGCTCAACTATGCCGTGGCTCGCGCCCAAGATAAGCTGCAGCGCGAAGGGTGGGGAAGCATTGTTACGCAGCTCATGATAGCAGTGGTGGGAGTGCCACTGTTGATAGTGAATCCAACTGCAACAAGTCTGATTGTTGCGTTACTAGCAGGTAGCGTATTAAATCTAGCCTATAGTTCTTGGATCATAGCTGGTCCGGCGCTCCGAGTGGCTGTGGCAATGCCGCGCGGCGAGTTGCGACACCTTTCCACTATCGCCTGGCCGTTTGCACTTAGCCTGGTGCTGACCCGAGTCTACGGTTATGCCGATACTGTTATTATTGCTCGGCTAGATAACATCGTGGCTGCCGGGCTTTATAGCTTGCCAGTAAAATTGCTCACTGCTCTGCAGTTTGTGCCGCTGGCCTTTGTGGCCGCGTTGTATCCGGCGTTGAGCTGGGCCTTTGGCCAGCGTAACCGCGGCGCCATGAAGTCGTTATTCCAAGAGGGAATGCGCATCCTGTGGCTTCTAGGCTGTGGCGCGGCCGCGGCGCTAATTGCCGGAGCCGAGCCGCTCGTGCGTGGTCTATACGGGATTGACTATGCCCCATCTATTCCCGTGCTAATTATCCTCATGCTGCAGGTGCCACTGTTGTTTATCAGCTTCCCGCTGGGTGCTCTACTCAATGCCTGCGATCGTCAGCGGCGCACAACAGCAGCAATGGGCGCGGCTCTAATCGCAGACGTAGTATTGCTACTGGCGCTTTATCCGGCCTGGGGGATTATCGGCGCGGCCGTGGCCTCAACGGCCTCTACCTTTGTTCTGGTCGCTATTCAGTGGCGCGGGGCAGCGAGTTTGCCAGTGTGGGGCGATCCACTGGGTCGCAGCGTTATTATGGGCACGCTGTGTGCGTTAATTGCCACGGTGGTTGGATTGGTAGTGAATAATTTTGGACCATGGCCAGTGTCGATTATGCTGACCCTAGGTGTGTTCCTAGTTCTAGCCGCAGCATCTGGAGTTCTGACTAAGCACGACATCCAAAAGCTGGTTGGCATTATTAAACGCACATGAGGCTGCTGCTGGTGACAACAGACTATCCGCCGCGGCGTGGCGGTGTGGCGCGTTACTATAGCAACCTAGTCGGCTCACTGCCGCCTGGTTCGGTTGATGTTCTAG
The DNA here is from genome assembly GCA_964477165.1 of uncultured Gammaproteobacteria bacterium. GTDB lineage: Bacteria > Patescibacteriota > Patescibacteriia > CAYZDG01 > CAYZDG01 > CAYZDG01. The sequence continues at coordinate 5,320 of CAYZDG010000032.1, read as the reverse complement.
TGCCAAAACCAGCGCGGATTTGGCCACGTTGGCTGCCCTGGTTAAGACAGATGTGGCGAGCCAGTAGGGGAGTAGAAGCGGTTTGGGTCGGCCAGGTGCTGCCCGTGGGAACCGTGGCCTGGATTCTACGCTCCCTCGGCGGCAGGCCGTACATTGTGTCTGCCCATGGCTTAGACGTACTGCTGCCCTTAGCTAATCCGTGGCGACGTTGGCTCGTTACTAGAATTTTGCGCGCCGCCGCGTTGGTCGCTGCTAATAGCCACTTCACGGTGGATATTGTCACATCTCGTTATGGCGTACCTGCGACGCGGACTGTAGTTGTCTACCCGGGGACGTCTGACTTGCCGCCGGCAGGGGAGCGCGCTACCGACGAGTTCAGGCAGCAGTATGGAATCCCCGTTGCTGCGCCTATTGTGTTGGGTGTGGGACGGTTAGTAAGACGCAAGGGTTTTGATCTACTACTGGCGGCAATGGAGCGCGTGTGGAAATCAGTGCCGCAGACGCGTTGCGTCATTGTCGGTGATGGACCAGAGCGCGAATTATTAGCTGCCGCAGCGGCAATCTCATCTCGGCCTGATCAGATACTACTAATCAACGGGCTAGATGATGCTGGACTAGCCGCCGCCTATAGCTGCGCTACCGTCCTGGCCATGCCGGCGCGGGCTGACGGCGCCGACGTCGAGGGCTTTGGCATTGTGTGCGTAGAGGCCGCAGCTTTAGGTGTGCCGGTTGTAGCTACGGCTACTGGAGGTATCCCCGAGGCAGTAGCCGACGGCCAGACTGGCATTCTTGTATTACCGAATGACGTTGAGGCGCTGGCAACGGCACTGGTTCGCGTGCTCACTGATCAAAATTACCGCGCAGCTTTGGTCGCCGCTGGTCCAGCCTGGGCAGGCAGGTTTACTTGGAGTGGTTCAGCTCAAATATTTACTGACGCGCTGACTCGTACGCTATGACCGGTCCTTTTGATGTAACAATGTTCGGCATGGCGCGCTATGCCGATTGGGTGGCGGGCGTCAGTAATCGTCAACTTGAGCTACTTGATGTGCTCCAGCAGCATCCTGATGCTCGAACCGTGCTGGCAATAGACATTCTGCCATGGCGAGGCCGTGATGTTATTAAGAGCGCCTGGTATATCGCGCGGCAGAGGTTTGGCCACCCTGTGTCTGGTTTTGGTCGACCCTGGCGTAGCCTGCGTCAGGTTTCGCCCACGCTTTACGTCTTATCCTCGGCTGCTGCGATTAATGGCATACCCAACGCTCAATTTAAAAGTGACGTGGACGCGGCGCGGCGCCTATTGAACCTGCGGGACTCATTGGTGTGGTCCTATGTGCCTACATTAGGCAACTATTTAAACCAGCTGCCGCGCCGCAAGCTTTTATTCGACGCCGTGGATAATTGGTTGACGCATCCTTTTTATGGCGCCAAGAGCGTGGCTCTCCGCGCGGGATACGCTGCCTATGAGCAAGCGGCCGACGTTATAACCACGGTGAACCCTAGTAATGCGCGCCTATTTCCGTCCCGTCACGACGTAGTGCATGTACCCAATGGCGTAGCCGCGTCTCGCTATAGCGAGCAGCATCCTGTGCCATCTGACATTGCGTCGCTGCCGCGTCCTATTATTGGCTACGTCGGTACAATCCAGGGCCGATTGGATACCAGTATCATCGAGCATTTAAGTGCCAACATGGGCAAAGGATCTATCGTGTTAATTGGTCCTGTTTGGTATCGCGGCCTGGAGCAGCGTTTAGCACGGCTCTCGAATGTTTATCTGCTTGGACGAAAGACACGCTGGGCTACGCCTGCCTATGTACAGCATTTTGACGTGGGTATAGTGCCGCATCGTTCCAGTCCGTTTTTAGCCTCGACCGAGGCGATGAAAGTATACGAGTATCTGGCGGCGGGATTGCCGATTGTGGCCACGCCGGGCGCTGGTTCGTCGGCCACGGCACGGTTCATCCACGAGGCCTCTTCTCCCGCGGATTTTACGGCAGCAGTACTAGCCGCCTCATCTAATCAAGTGGTAGATAAAGGCGAGCGGCACGCCACGGCGCAAGCTGCTGATTGGTCGGCTCGGTTGGATGCTATCCTCAACCTAGTATGAGCACACGCGTCGCTGTTATCATTGTTACCTGGAATTCGGTCGAGGACATCCAGCGCTGCCTAGCGTCACTGAATCAGGATCAGGGCGTCCAGTTGCAGGTGATTGTGGTTGACAATGCCTCGGCCGATGGTACTGCCGACGTGGTAACCGGCTTTTCCAACGTGACACTTATACGCAATGTTACTAATCCGGGCTTGGCCCGTGCTTGCAACCAAGCTGCTAAGCACACGGATGCCCCTTGGATTTTACTGTTGAATCCAGATACCGAGGTGCCGGCGGGAACCATTGGCCAATGGGTTGCGGCAGTGGAGCAAGTTCCTGGCGTTGGCGTGAGCGGTCCAAAATTACTGAACGCCGACGGTTCGTTGCAGCCTTCTGTTCGCCGGTTTCCAGGTAGCGCGACGCTGGCAACGCTATTACTTAAATTGCACCGTGTTATCCCGGGTCTACTTGGATCGTATATGTGTAAGGATTTTAATTATGACCAGGCCGGGTCAGTCGAGCAGGTCATGGGCGCGGCCATGCTTACACCCACGGATGTGTATCGACGCCTAGGTGGCCTTAGCGAGCGCTACCCAATCTGGTTCGAGGACGTAGACTACTGTGCTGCTGTAGCAGCCGCTGGGCTTAAGGTGTGGTATGAATCATCGGTTAGTATCACGCACTATGGCGGCGTGAGCTTTGGTAAGCGCGGTTCGCTGTGGCTGCAGTGGCAGTTTACCCGCAGCGCCGCAACCTATGCCGCCCGACGATTGGGCTGGCGGGCACTGCCTGTGTATGTAGCCGCGCCGGTGTCCCTCCTTCTAGCTGGACTTCTCAGTTTGGTGCCGCGAAAGATGCGCCAATTAGCTCGTCGCAAGTGGTACAACTCTAAAATGTAATATGCTGCAGCTCCTTGTTGCCTGGATTCGCGCCCATACTGTTTTATCTAGCTTTTTTGCTGGCCTAGCGTTTTATGCAGTGTCAGCCGTTGGACACACATATCCTATTGTTGCTGCGGCAGCTACCATTGTTGCTGGGCTGGGCGGCCTTGCCCTGGCTTGGTATCGGCCGCGTTGGGCCGCGCCAGTGTTGGCGCTGGAGCTAGTCATTGGATCCTTCGGCCATCTTACGAGTGTTTTTGTACTTGGTTTTGATTTGCCACTGCGCCAAGCATTGTTCATTGGCGTTTTATTAGGCTGGATATTTGGGCAATTGGAAACGCGGCAAAGCATATTCTGGCTACCCAAGCCCTTTAGTGGCCCGCTGCGGTTATTTTGGATTGCCGTAATAGTCAGCGTGCTATTTAGTCCGGACTCGGCTAATGTTTTTCGTGATTTTAACGGCTACTTGTACCTATTAGCTGCGCCGCTGATATTTAGCGCGGTGCGAGCAGGGGACTGGGCGCTATACGGTAGAATTTTGGCCGGTGGCGTGATAGCGCTGGCGACTGTAACTATGGCCACACTATTAGGCTTCGGCTGGATCCCACGTGAAAATCTAAATGGCCTGTATACCTGGATTCGCGACGTTCGTTTAGGCGAGATCACGCCAGTGGCTGGAACATACTATCGCGTGTTTATGCAGTCGCAGCTGTACGCCCTCCTGCTCGCTGTCGGGGGCGCGGCAGCCGCGTTGTGGTCAAGTAGTCCGTGGTCGCGCCGCGCCGCCCTTACCGCGGCCTGGGTTGGAACAGTAGTAGTAGTTGCCTCATTAAGTAGGAGCTTTTGGGTAGCAGGTATTATTGGCCTAGTGACACTGACTCTGCTACTGCGGCGTAACGGCGTTAAGTATACGAACCTCGTTCGTTACGTAGTTATAACTATTGCCGTTGTTGTGGTGACATTTTATGGATTACAACTCGCCACTGGTAATTTTCCTCTGTCTCTGCAGCAGCGGCTGGATATTAACGAGCCGGCAGCGGCCGCCCGCAGCGCCCAGGCCGGTCCATTATGGTCGGCTGTGTGGCGGCATCCGTTGTGGGGTAGTGGCTTTGGTACTACGGTAACCTATCGCGCGGTTGATCCGCGCCGTCTAGTGCAGTCTACCGTGGTAACAACGGATACGTTCGAGCTGGGCTGGTTGGATACCTGGCTAGACATTGGTCTTGTTGGAATCTTCGCCCTGTTGTGGTGGCTGCACCGGCTGTGGCGCCTGGGACGCGCCGTGGCACAACAGTCGGCCGTGGGCGTGATTACAATGCTGGCGGTAGTGGCGTTGATTGTGGTACACCTGTTCACGCCGTATTTAAATCATCCGCTTGGCCTAGGGCTGCTGCTGTTTTTAAGCGCACTCCAGCCGAGGACATCTGCTGCCGACCATGCCTAGCCTGCCAGACACAGTACCGCAAGATGCCAGCGCCCGTGTGGGTGTAGTGTTGGTGACCTACAACGCCGAGCGTTACGTGCGGCAATGTTTGGAGGCGTTGGCGCGGCAGACATTCCGTGATTTCAGCGTACTAGTGATAGATAATGGATCAACCGATCGTACCGTGGCAGTGGTGCAACAGGAATTTCCGCATATCCGTGTGGTTCTACGACGGGATAATTTGGGTTTTTGTCGCGCCTACAATGACGGCATTACCTGGGCGACAAATGCCGATTACGCGCTGTGCTTGAATCAAGACTGTTTTTTGGAACCAGACTATTTAGCCGAGCTGGTGGCCTATGCCGATGGTCACCCTCACTGCG
>CAYZDG010000032.1:0-537 GCA_964477165.1 uncultured Gammaproteobacteria bacterium | reverse complement strand
CAGCTGCAGCGGTAAGTTACTCCGCTATGATGCCGAGGCCGGGGAGGGTACCACGGTCGTGGATTCAATGGGTTTAGCCATACGTCGTACCCAACGAGTGTTTAATATCGCCGAGGGCACGCACGACGATCGTCATAACGGTACTCCAGCTCAGGTTTTTGGTTTAGCGGCCACGGCCGTTCTTTATCGGCGTTCGGCTTTAGTTGAGGTGGCACTGCGTCGTGGTAACCGTGAAGAATATTTTGACGAAGACTTTTTTGCTTACAAGGAGGATATCGACTTAGCCTGGCGGCTACAGCTAGCTGGATACCATGCCGCCCTAGTGCCAGCGGCCGTTGCTTATCACGTCCGCACCGTGCGCAAAACTGGTTTTCTGCGTCGCGGTGATCGTCGACCATTGGTTCGGCAGCTTGCGTATCGCAATCACGCCCTAGCTGTTCTAGCTAATCAGACTTTGTTGAATATGCTACTGCTGGCGCCGTGGTGGGTGCCATTTGAGCTGGGTAAGGCCGCGTATACATTTGTCCGCGAGCCAGC
>CAYZDG010000031.1:0-6630 GCA_964477165.1 uncultured Gammaproteobacteria bacterium | reverse complement strand
AACCCCAGGTAGCGCCGTCCGCCGACACACGGCATACTGGCGCCATGGCTACGCCTTTATTCCGCCTCCACGCCCCGTTTAAGCCCACCGGCGACCAGCCCACGGCCATTGCTAAGTTGGTTCGCAACCTGCAGGCCAACGTGCAGCACCAGGTGCTACTTGGTGTTACCGGATCAGGTAAAACGTTTACCGTGGCTAATGTGGTCAATCAAATCCAACGGCCAACGCTAGTGCTGGCGCACAACAAAACCTTAGCGGCTCAGCTAGCCGCCGAGTTCCGTGAATTCTTTCCGCACAATGCCGTGCACTACTTTGTTAGCTACTACGACTACTACCAGCCCGAAGCCTACGTGCCGCAGACCGACACCTATATTGAAAAGGAAACGCAGATCAACGAGGAGATAGATCGGCTACGCAATGCCGCTACCCAAAGTCTGCTTACTCGACCAGATGTTCTGATAGTAGCTTCCGTTAGCTGCATCTACGGCTTGGGTAACCCAGTGGATTATTTAGAGCTAAAGGTGAAGGTGACGAAGGGTGAGCGACGTGACCGCCAAAAGCTGCTGCGACTATTAGCTGACTTGCAGTACCAACGCAATGACATCGAGCGGCGCGTGGGCGCGTTCCGTGTGCGCGGTGACACTGTGGAAATAATGACAGCCGAGGCATCCGACTACCTCTACCGCATCAGCTTCCTTGGTGACCTGGTAGAACGCATCGACGCTGTGGACTACATCACCGGACGCCCACTGCCAAGCCACAGCAACCTAGCGCAGATTACTGTGTTTCCTGCCAAGCACTTCGTGACGCCGGAAGATAAAGTTAAACGAGCTATTGGCGCCATCGAGGCCGAGTTGGCCGAACACCTGGATAGGCTACGCAAGGAAGGTCGGCTAGTAGAGGCACAGCGACTAGAGCAGCGCACCCGTTTTGATCTAGAGACGTTAACGACGGCTGGCTTTTGCCCAGGGATAGAAAACTACTCGCGTCACCTTACTGCCCGCACCCCAGGCGAGCCCCCCTCTACTCTACTCGACTACTTCCCCGACGACTTCCTTTTAATTGTAGATGAAAGCCACATCACTATTCCCCAAGTGCGCAGCATGTATGCCGGTGACCGCTCGCGCAAGCAAGTACTTATTGACTACGGCTTCCGTCTGCCCAGCGCTTTGGACAACCGTCCGCTCAACTTCACCGAATTCGAGCGGCACATCCGCCGCGCCATGTATATATCAGCAACGCCCGGGCCATGGGAATTAGATAAGGCTGGGGTACATGGCTACAACCCAGATAAAACCAAGAATGAAGGCTTTACCGCCAGCCTTACTAAGGCTCTAGCAGACCCGAAATCGCGTGTGGCACAACAGGTTATTCGCCCCACTGGCCTATTAGATCCAATCGTGGAAGTCCGCCCGGCAGCAGACCAGGTAAAAGATATCGAGGCAGAGATTAAAAAAGTAGTTAAGACTGGCGTCCGCGTATTGGTAACCGTTATGACTAAACGTACGGCCGAAGAACTGGCCGAGTACCTACTAAACCAAGGCATTAAAGTGCAGTACCTGCACTCGGAGGTAGATACACTAGAACGGCTAGAGGTTCTAACGGCGCTACGCCGTGGTGAATACGACGTGCTGGTTGGCATTAACTTGCTACGCGAAGGGTTGGATCTGCCCGAGGTTGGGCTAGTCGCAATTCTGGACGCAGACAAAGAGGGTTTTCTGCGCAGCGACACTAGCCTGGTGCAGACAATGGGTCGAGCTGCCCGCCACATTACCGGCCGCGTCATACTGTATGCGGACAAAATGACCGGCTCGATGCAACGAGCCATTGATGAAACCAATCGCCGTCGCGAAATTCAAAAAACGTACAACAAGAAGCACGGCATTACTCCTATGGGTATTGTAAAAGCGATTAAGGACATGGTGCAGCGCGACGTAGAATCAAAACACACCTCATCTCAACTTGATTTAGACAACTTGCAAGACGCACCGCCCGAAGTGCAGACCGACGTGGCTCACCGCTTGGAAGACGAGATGGAATTGGCTGCCCAGAATCTAGAGTTTGAAAAAGCGGCCGCGCTGCGCGACCAACTGGCGCAGGTCGAACGAATCATCGGTGGCAAACGCGCCACGCCAAAAAAGAAACCCGGCCGCGTACAGCGCCGGTGGCGCTAATACTTATGGGTAAAAAGGTTGCACTACTTACCGGCGGCATCAGCTCAGAACGAGATGTAGCGCTGCGATCGGCGACGAATGTGCGTGCGGCGCTAGAGAAAAACTATGAGGTTACTCAGTTCGATTTCCCCTCACAGCTAGATAGTTTCCTGGCAGTTTACAGAACTTTCAACGCTGCGGTGCCCGTATTCCACGGTGTAGGAGGTGAAGACGGCACTGTCCAAGGGCTACTCGAAACGCTGAGGGTACCCTACATATTCTCTAGGGCATCTGCTCACGCCCTTGGCATAAATAAGGCACGTACCAAACAGATAGCAACGAGCATAGGTATTCCTACTCCCAGCTTTGAGCTGGTTTGTCCCGGAGGTAGTTGGATAAACCGGTGGCCAGCCGTGGTAAAGCCCAACCTGGGCGGCAGCTCGATTGGTGTGACCATGGCATGTAACGCAGAGGCTCTTGCGTCAATAATGACGAAACGGTCTGAAACCATCGGCGATCTTCTGATTGAAGATTTAGTAGGGGGCAGCGAAGTGACAGTGGCGGTGATAGATGACGGCGAAACCGTTGCGCTGCCGCCAATCCTCATCCTTCCCAAGGATGACTTCTTCAGCAATAAAACCAAGTACGATCCAACAATGGTAGAGGAAATTTGCCCAGCCCCATTAGGGGCCAACGTCATTGAAGATCTAACCCGAACATCACTAGCAATCCATGCAGCCATCGGCTGCCGCCACATAAGCCGGAGCGATTTTATAGTAGACGACGCTGGTAAAATTTGGTTCCTTGAAATCAACACTATTCCTGGTATCACCGAACACTCGTTACTGCCTAAGGCTATAACCGTATCAGGCCGCAATTTCTCCAAACTACTGCAGCAGTGGATTGAATCGGTATCGAAATAATATGCAGAAGACCCCGGCCGCGTACAGCGCCGGTGGGGAAAATAGAATAGATATGAAAAGCCCCGCCGTTATTTGGCGGGGCTTGTTCAGTTAGAACCCGTACTTCCACTTTCCTCTCGCCGCAACATGGCGGCGGAGGAAATCGTAATCAAGGTACCAAGCGTGGAATTCTTGCAAATCCGGCGCTGGCACCCGGTACGTCACCCGCCCGTGATAGAACCGCAATGAAACAGGGTTCTGGTACTCGAACCAGAATGTAATTTCGTCCCCAACGGGGAGCCAAAATGCCACCTGCTCACCCTTGCCTCCGAGTACCACAGGACCAATGGTACTCATAGTGCAATGGATGCGAATATCCGTCGTCGGATATTGGTCCCAATCGTGGATAACTAATAGTGTATCCTTTTTGCCAGAGAGGGGGCGCCGGACGTCGACGCTGGTCGTATTTCCATTTATAAAAACGTGTGTCGCGCAGCCGCTGAATAGCATTACAGCAATGAGCGCAAGCAATAAAACTCTCGCCTTCATGGAAGGCCTCCTTTCGATCTGTAGTTAATGTTCTATTCCTAATATAACTCTCTATACGCTATTTTAATAATTCTGTCAATATTACGCGAATCGCTCTTCTCGGTAAGAATGTACCCATGCATTTTCCCGTCCGACTGAACGGGCTACTACTCCTCAACAAACCCGAGGGGTGGACATCACATGACGTGGTGTCGTACGTGCGTGGCGTAACGCGCATACGGCAAATTGGCCACACTGGTACCTTAGATCCGTTCGCTACCGGCCTACTTATTTTACTCATCGGCGACGCTACCAAAAAAGCTGCCGAGTTCCATCGCTTTTCTAAAACATACGAAGCCACTATTGAACTGGGTCGCGCCACTGATACCTATGACCGCACTGGCGCCGAAACAAGTCGCGCTACTGACTTACCTATCATCCACCGCCCAGAAGTAGAAGAAGCACTAATGGAATTCGTCGGTGACATTATGCAAACTCCGCCAGCTTTCTCGGCTAAAAAAATCCAAGGCCGTAAAGCATACGATCTAGCGCGCGCGGGACAAACAATCACTCTAGAACCAGTAGCAGTAACAGTAGAAGAAATCGCTATTCGCAACTATGAATTCCCAATTCTACACACTGGCATCACCTGCTCTACTGGAACCTACATTCGGTCTATCGCCCACGACCTAGGCCAAAAGCTAGGGTGTGGGGCGGTGCTAACCGAGCTCCAGCGCACCGCTATCGGCCCCTACCGTGTGCAAGATGCTATTGGCCCCAAACAGCTGCAGCGCGCCTCCTGGCGCGAACGACTGAAGCAGTTACCCACGATATAAAAAAGAACCCCGCATTAGGCGGGGTTCGTTAATTTGGAGGCAAAAAACTAACCTCGGTGGGATTCGGTGGGTACAAAGGACGAACGGCGAGGCGGATTGCATCAGCGAGCTGAAAGTAAAGCTGCTCGGCCTTTGGCTGTTCCAGCCACGGATTCATGTCAAATACCTTGTAGGTAATACAAACGTCCTGGCCGCTTGTCTGCGTTCGTACGGCGTCGATGAACTGTCGAATCTTACTCCGTTCACTACCGCCCATTCGCTCGCCGAGCCACACAGGAACACCGTCCATTCGTGCAGTAACTACCTGGGCTCCATAGCGCGCGGCGTCTATGACTAAACGAGCGACGTCAGGATCAATGGTGAACGGCTCATAGTGACGTTCACGGCCAGCGCCGGGAAAAATACACACTCGATGGCCATCACGGAGCAGCTTGAGTATTCTTGTTAATGCCGCCGCTGCTTCACGGGTATTCGTTCGGTTAAAAGGAACGCAGTTCAAATGGCTGACTACGAAATCAATGAGCCAACCAAATTGGTAGTTGCTAGCATCTGGCACGTGCCATAGGCGGTACTTAGGACGAAACGCGGCCGTGATAAGACTCTGAAACTCGGCACCATGGAAAAAACTATCCACTAGCGATCGATGGGTGGGTAGTAGTAGTACGCCACGATAAGGATCTAGTTCCAACTCGTGAATGTTGGACTTAACGAAGCGGTGCAGCCGCCGAAAGTCGTAACAAGAAGCGGAGGCAATTAGCCACGCTTGCGCCGTAAAAATAGATGTGAGAGCGCCATGTACAATGGACGGCTCATGATCGCGCAGTAGCCGGTAGAATGCCGGCCACTGATCATAGTGGGGAGGCTTCATGCCGTTATCTCCTGTTTTGTTTCAATGAGCGCTCTGAATGAATGACCTAACCTAGACCCCTATCCGCGAGGGTGTCAACACCCTTGCCAGAGCAAAGCGCCCATAGTACAGTCATGGCTCATTAATTAAAAAATCGACCTATGCCAATCAAACGTTCCAGTATCAAGGATGTACGGCGAACCGAACGACGCACCACACGTAACCGCGTGATGCGCGACCGCCTACACGACGTTACTAAGAAGCTTCGTAAGGCTCTAACTGGTAGCGACTCTAAGGCCGTAATCGAGTTGGCTACACAGTTGCAGAAGGCCTTGGATAAGGCAGCTAAGACACACGTAGTGCACCGTAACGCCGCCCGCCGCAAAGTAAGCCGTGCCATGCGGGTCAGCCGGAAAAAATAAACCGACACGTCGGTTATCAAGGGTAGAGACGAGGCGCGCCTCGTCTCTACGTCGTTATATACCCGCCACTAATCGTTGCAGCACGGCTGGCCCGCTAGCCGCACCAGCAGATTTAAGATTGGCGTCCGCCTGCTGTAGTAACTGAAATGCCGCCGCTAAACGCGGCCAAGTAAAGGCCGTTGCCTGCCGCACCAGCTTGCCGGCCACAAACGGATGGATCTTAAATCGCGTCGCCAGTTGGGGCGCTGGCAGGTTGGCGTCCTTGGCCAAGGCAACTAAACGTAGCTGCCGAGCTAGCATCGCTGCCAGGTACAACGGCTCCTCGCCGCTAACCAGCAGCTGCTGCACCAGCCGGGCAGCCAAGCGGCCGTCGCTGCCACCTAAGGCATCAGTGAGGTCAAAAATCTTAGTGCCAGCAGCAGCCGTAGCATAGCGCGCCACATCCTCCGCTACTACTACACCGCCGCTACGGTAGCCGCCCAACACGGCCGCAGCATTAGCAATGGCCCAACCATCGGTACCAACGGCTGCGGCCAATGCCGAGGCAGTGCCAGGCGCAATAGTCGCACCTGCCTGCGCTACTAAACGCTGACAAAGCTGAGCAGCCTGCGCTGGTGTCTGCTCGGGAAATAACTTAGATCGAGACTGGCTAGCTAGCAGCTTGAATAATTTTAACCGCTGGTCTGGCACGCCAGCTTGGTAAAACACTACAACGTTTTTTGTAGGCTCGTCGCCAGCCTGGCTAGCCACTACGTCCTCCACTGCCGCGGTAATATCAGCGGCCACGGCGCGGCCGTCGAACAGACCATCTACTACCAGCAACTGCCGCGCCGCCAGCAGGCTGCCGCCCTGGCCAGCTTGGCGCACGGAGGCAGCCGTAATGTCCGAACCGTTTAGGCTGCTGGCGGTAAGGCTGCCGCCAGGCACCTTGGCCTTAAACTG
>CAYZDG010000030.1:0-6932 GCA_964477165.1 uncultured Gammaproteobacteria bacterium | reverse complement strand
TTACATAAATGGTTATTATGCCACTCCCCTACCTACTTTGCTCTACCGTTATGGCGTAGTACCGACCACGCGCCAACGGGAGACCCTGGGTATACCGAGGCTACATTTGCCAGCGGCGACAACTAAACTAGCGGGTGTCGCATTGGTCGAAGCTCCTCCGATCGAACTAATTGCCGCCGTCGGGCAACTCGTGGCAACGCTTAGCGACGACGGACCAGTTTTAGTGCTGTGTCCCACCCGGCGTGATGTTAAAGCTGTAGCCAGTGCTATTGGCGCCGTGGCTTATGACCTTGATGATAGTCGTACCGAACGCACTGCCACCTGGTCGCGTATTGTTAATAATGAGGTGAAGGTTGTTGTTGGCACCGCCGCCGCGGCCTTTTTGCCGTTTCCGTCCCTCGGCGGTGTGGTGGTGTACCGCGAAGGTGATCCAGCTGCTAAAGCAGTCGAGGCACGGCCGCTGCTGCACCTACGAACATTAGCCCTGGCTCTAGCTAAGTCGTATGACTGTACCGCGTCCATGGCCGATTGGGCCCCGTCACCAGCGGCGGCGTCCTGGGCTAGTAGCTCTGGACGTCTGGTTCGCCTGCCCTCGCCTTCGTACTCGAACAACATCACCCTGGCTACGCCGCCGCTGCTACGCTCGCCAGAACTGGCAGCTGCTGTCCGCGAAGCGGGTGACATGAATCGCCTGCTGATTATAGTGCCCCGCCTTGGTGAGGGTGGATATTTACGCTGCGCGGATTGCCGCAAAGCACCAATATGCCCTCATTGCGAGCGCAATTTGCCGGTGACGTCAGCTGCCCAGCTTCGTTGCGGCTTTTGCGGCCACCTCGAGCCAGTGCCCGCGCGTTGCAGTAACTGCAATGGCACCAGGCTGCAGGCGCGGCAACCAACAGTATCCACCGTCGCTCGACTACTACGTGCTATGCGCGATGACGGCATTGTCGGCGAGGTTAGCGCGAGCGAAATTACTAATGGAGATGTCGCGGTAGTGGTTAGTTCCACGGCTGCGTTGTATCAACTTGAGCTTCATAAGTACGCCCGCCGTATTGCCTTGGACTTTGATACCTTACTGCGCCAGCCGACGTTGGAGGCGGCCCCGCGGGCGTACCGTATAGCCCGTGAGCTAGCCGCGGCCGGGTCAACGACTATCGAAACCACGGAGCCAGATCACCCCAGCCTGCAGAATTTAGATCATTGGGATAAGTTTGTAGCCGCGGAGTTAACAGAACGGAGACGGTATAAATTGCCACCAGCAGTGTCGCTAGTAAAACTGTCATACGACGGCTCCAGTCGGTCGGCTGTGGAGCGCGCTGGCGCCGCCATGCTTTATCAACTTGAGCAGAAGGGTGTTCGCGCGTCTGGTAACTATCTCTCGCCCGGCCGGTCGCCGACCCGGCGCTACCGTTGGGTTATTTTGGTACCAGGGCTTGAACCGCCAGCGGGGCTAGATTACAGTCAGTGGACTGCTGACCCCGACCCCACTGACCTATCATAGTATGGCTACCATCCTCCCAATTATCACTGCCCCAGCTGACATCCTAAGTCATGCTACTACTGACGTTGCTCCCGAGCAGACTAGTAAGCATGAGACTCTAGTGGCTGATATGGGGGTGACTATGGAGCAGGCAGATGGCATTGGTTTAGCTGCCGTGCAGGTAGATAGTTCAGTGCGCGTGGCAGTGATACATCGCGATGTTGCTGGCACAACCGAGCATCTTGTTCTATTTAACCCACACATTATCTGGCGCTCGTGGCGAGCGGTAACAGACGAGGAGGGCTGTTTATCTGTCCCTGGCGTCTTTGGCAATGTGCGTCGACCATCGAGTGTCGAGTGTAGTTACGTCACAACGGCCGGTGAGGCAAAGACACTAAAGGCGCGAGGGCTTTTGGCCCGTGTCATTCAGCACGAGGTAGACCACCTCGACGGAGTACTATTCGTGGATCGAGCCGAGTCGATAGTAGAGGGCGCCAGTAAATTGCAAGCATGGCACAAGATTCCGTAAGGCCACGCGTTATTTTTTTCGGCACGCCGCAGTTTGCGGTGCCGTCGCTGCAGGCGCTGTTGGATGATGATTACAATGTGGCCGCGGTTGTTACTGCTCCCGATCGGCCGGCAGGACGCGGTCGGGTGGTACGGCAGTCGCCGGTGGCCGAGTTTGCGGCCGAACGGCAGTTACTAGTTGTGCAGCCAAAAAAACTACGCCATGTTGAAATCTTATCTACCCTGCGCGGGCTGGGCGCCTCTGTAGGAGTGCTAGTTGCCTACGGCCAACTTGTTCCCCCGGCAGTTATCGAACTATTTGCGCACGGCATAGTTAACGTCCACCCGTCCTTGCTGCCGCGCCATCGCGGATCCAGCCCTATACAAGGTGCCTTACTGGCTGGTGATACCGAAACAGGAGTTTCGCTTATGCTGTTAGATGATGAAATGGATCATGGCTCAATACTGGCGCAGGAAGCCTACCCAATCGCACCCGAGGATACGACGGCTACACTGCTCGGCCCGCTCGCTGATCTAGGCGCTGGTCTACTTGTGCGGACACTCCCCCACTATTTAGCTGGCGACGTACGTCCGCAGCCCCAGGATCATGAGGTTGCGACCTACACAAGAATAGTTACGGTCGCGGACGGCGCCGTCGATTGGTCTCTAACTGCCGATGAGATAGTCCGCCGTTGGCGCGCCTATCAGCCCTGGCCTGGCCTTTCCACGTCGTGGGGTGCAAAGCGGGTTAAGCTTGGTACTATGTCTGTCGGCCTGGCGTCTGACCTAGCACCTGGGCAGTGCCGAGCTGCCGGCGATGTGCTGCAAGTTGGCTGTGGCAACGGGACGTCAGTATCAATCCAGGAGCTACAACTAGAAGGCGGCCGAATGCTGCCGGTTATTGATTTAGTACGTGGCTATACAGCTCTAGCAAGTGCTAGCCTCGCTTCTCGGTAACCCAAAAGCCTAGGCGGAAGCGGCCGCCTAGTAGGTGCCGCAGCTGTGAATCCAGCGCTGGCATAGCGCCGAATACTATCATGGTGATAAACACTAAGCCGTACTGAGCCAGCATAGCGACTAGTACCCATACCTTGCGCTTTGGTGCCTCGTCTGGAAGCATCCAGGTTCCGAGTATTGCGTTAACTACTAGGCCAATAAGTGCCAGGCTAAGTATGGTCTCAAGCACGCGAGGTGTATTTTGTACTATGGCCAACTGCTGCACGCTCTCGGACGCCAGATGGAACGGCAAAAATCCAAGAATGGTGATGACTAACGCCGAGGTCGCCCACGAAAAGTTACCCTCGATGTAGTTGAATAAGTGCTTAACCTTAACTGCCCGTGGTACGCGCTGACCCTCGCCCCGAGCAAAGTGCCAGGCCATATAGGCGAAGTTTTCTACGCCCCAGGCCCAACGTCTTACCTGTAAATACTGGTTGCGTATCGAGCGCCAGAATTTACCCATATACACTGTGGCCATAGATACTGGCACATAGATTGGCTCAACGTGATAGTCACCGTCATAACGCAATAAACACTGCAAAAAGATGCGTGAATCTTCACTCACTACATCTGGCGCCCAAAAGCCAACGTCCACCAACGCTCGCCATGACATGCTATGCGAGGAGAAGGTGAATAGGCGCTCGGCGCGGGCAAGGTCAGTAAGCAGCCAGAAAGTGGTCGAGTAGGCTACCACTCGGGTGAACGGGTCTGACTGCCAGATGTTGTTGTGATACAGCGCCAATGGTTGGTAGCTGCAGCGCGTGGGGTTTGGCACCGTGCCATAGCGGTGTGTGAGCGCGGCTAGGTACTGTGGGTGCACCCACGTGTCGATATCAAACGCGCTGACAATGACGTCATCGTAATCCCAGCCCTGGTTATCAACGTACTCCTTAGCCGCGCGGCCGGCATGCCGCATATTCGAGCCCTTACCCGGCTGCTCACCTGGAATATCGGCTGGGTGAACGTTAATTATGAGGTGGCCGAAAGCATTACCGTAGGCTGACCTAACCTGCTCGGCTACTGCCGTAAAATGCTCGCCAGTCCTAGCCTCGCCAGTCAAAATTACTGTGACGTTAGCTAGGTTATAATCTGACCTTGCCAGCCGATCCAAAGTTTCCTTAACCACGGCATACGATTCATTGTACATGGGCAAAAAAACGACATGATGGTAACGCTGCCAGTGCGGCACATCCTCCTCCATGCGCCTACGCCAGTTTATACCTATGGCCTGCCGGTATCGCCGCCAAGACGTAACGGTATAAACCGACAGGTATCCTACCCTTACCAGCCAGTACAGGTCGTATAAAATAATGAGATAAACCGCGGCCAGCGGAGCCACGAATGACAACAGCACGCAGGTAAGTAGAGTGCCATAGCTCAAAATAGCCGGCACTGCCTCTAGTAGACGGTACAGGTAGTATGCCCGTGTGCCCGGGTGAGCCAACGGCGTATTCGCCGGCACGATTTTAAGCTTGGCCATAGCGGACGTGCGCCTTACTCCCCCACCGGCGGAAGTGTTCGGTCATAATACAGGCATGATTAATAACACTGAACCCGTGGTCGGCCGCGTAGCCCAGCACCTCGGCTGACTCTGCCCCAGGCTGCAACCAAATATTTGGCACACACTGGCGGTGGGCCTGCTCTACAATTCCCAATGCCACGCTCGGCTGCAGCACAATCACCACCACGTCTGGCCGCTGTGGCAAGGCCTTAAGGTCAGGATACGATGTCTCGCCCATTACCTGCTCGGCAAAGGGGTTAACGGCGTAGGCACGCACATTGCGGCGCCGCAAGTAGGCGTAGACGCGGTACCCAGCCTTAACTGGATATCGTGAGGCACCGACCACGGCATAAACGGCGCCCGGTCGCAGGCTCCGCTCGATAAGCTCATCCTGCGGAACGATCATTTGCTGTATTGTTCAATTTGGTCACGACGGACGTAGGCCGTGGGCCTCCACGGATAGCGCATGAATATCGAACCGAAGCTGACCGCACCTGCGCCAAGGGCACGGATGCGGGCGATGTCGTTGTACTCCCAAACGCCGGGGCCTATTACAGGAGTCGATCCAAGAGCCACTAGCCGACGCATAAAGTCCCAGTTGTGTTTCTGCGCAGCGCGACCAGATACACCACCGCCACCTAGGCGCTCTAACGGTGATTTTCGATTGGGGAAGGCTATGCTCCACGGCACAAGGTTTATATCCAGTGCCTCGATGTACTGCGTCACCGCGGGAACAATAGCGTTGGCGTCGTGCAGTACCGACAACTTTAATAGTAAAGGATGACGGCAGCGCTGCTTTGCTAATCGACATGCCTCGATGACAGCATTGCTATCATTCTGTAAATCGCTACCGTCCACATTAGGGCAGGACGCATTAATTTCAACCGCCGCTAGATCAACATCATTTAAACTTGCGGCCATAGCAGCAACCTCGACTGCGGTATCACCGAAAATAGAACACACCAGTGGTTGCTGCTGTCGACTTATTCGTGGTCCAACGTGCTTAATCCACCACGGCAGGCCAGGGTTAGTTAACGCAACCGCGACTACGGATCCGCCGGGGATAAGCCTAATGCACGTCCAGGGGTGCCACAATTTAAGATTACCCTCACGCGGCGTGGCTGTTAGTGTCTTGGTAATGGGTGTAAATAGCGTCGGGTCAAGAATGCCCAGCCAACGCAGAGGATGCTCCCAGGGCCAACCACGGCCGTCAAACGCCAGCGCTCCGGCCGACGCTACATACTCCAGCACGTGCCCATTGGACAGCCGAATCATAAGGTTATCTAGATTAACACAAAATCACCCCTGGCACGAGCCAGGGGTGATTAGTGCTCCCAGTGGGGAGCCGAAACGGTTAGTAACCGCCCCGGCTGCCGCCGCCGAACGAGCCGCCCTGACGGGGCGGGCGAGCCTCCATGGGCCGCGCCTCGTTGACAGTCAGCTTGCGTCCGTCCAGCTCCTTGTCGTGGAACATGGAAACAGCCGCGTCGCCTTCAGCGTCATTCGTAAAGGTGACGAAGCCGAAGCCCTTCGACCGACCAGTTGCCCGGTCAGTGATGACAACAGCATCCTCAATCGCACCGGCCTGGCTAAAGGCTGCCTTCAGCCCTTCCATGGTGGTGCTGTACGAAAGTCCGCCTACGTATAACTTCTTTGCCATAGTTGTACTTACATTCTGCTAAATTTTGCAGGTCGACCTTTTGTATGGCTTCCCGTCAGCTTACGTAGCGGTTGGTACTCGCACGGTCCGCATAGGCGGACAAACTCTTAGGAAAAACGCAAACTAACCTACAAACAGTGCTACTGTAGCACGGCTGCGGGTTTTGGCAAGCCCGTGTTTACACAGGCGTTTAAACTGTCTAACTGGACGTCTGAAATAGTGGTAGCGCCCTGCTCAAGAGCTGTAACCTGCTCCGCGCCGATAGCACCCCTAAAGCATTCACGTTCTGCAGGTGTTAGTGCCGCAATATAGTCCTTAACCGTAGTTACGCGTGGCACCTCTGTAGGCAGCTGCGTCTGTGTAGGTTCTAGCCCGTTGGGAGTCCGTGGTTCAGGTCGCGGTCCTAGAGCAAGAAGAGCTACTAGTACCACGATCACGCCAGCGCTGCCAAGAACAATGGTGCGGTTCGAAAGCATGTTGATACTTTAACACATTTGGCTCCGGGGCTTGGATTCGAACCAAGATAAGCGGCTTCAAAGGCCACTGTCCTACCATTAGACGACCCCGGAATATAAAGTTACTTCAGATGTTCATCCAACCACTTCCTATCCTGACCGCTCTTTAGGAATCGCTCTCGCGCTATAGCCTCAGATCTCGTTTGATACTCCTCAGTGTAGATAAGCTGCCACGGCTGGTGCCCTCGAGTAAAGCGTGACTTGTCCCGATTGTGCTCCGTGGTCCTTTCGATTGGGCTTTTAGCCGTCTGCCTAATGTATCGCGACCCA
>CAYZDG010000029.1:0-7128 GCA_964477165.1 uncultured Gammaproteobacteria bacterium | reverse complement strand
ACAGTGAAGCCACGGCGAGCTTGTAGCTTGTAGCTTGTAGCTTGTAGGTAACTATTCCTTAAGCTCATATATCATTTTGTTTAACATACGCATCACCTCACTAAGTAGTGACTCGGTGTGATCTATACCTGCGAGGTCACCAAAAGATAAGAGCCGAGCGATTTCAAATTGAGTTTCAAGCTCTGCTCCAGAACCATAGGCAACCACCAAAAACTGGCGGTAATCTTTTCGAGTGCCGCGGCGACGTCCCTCGGCAATATTGGAAGGCACCGATACTGCTGCTCGGCGCATCTGGCTCGTTAGTCCATACTGCTCCGCACGTGGAAATTTCTCGGTTACTCCATATACAGCTACGACGAGTTCCATGGCTCGTTGCCAAACAATTAAATCCTTATACGTAATGGTTTTTTCCATGTGAATTTTCTACAAGCTAAATTCCTACAAGCTACAAGCTTCCTCTTATCGCCAGTCGAAGAGCCGCAGCTCGAGGACAACTTCGCTGTGCCCTGCTCCCCGCGGCCACTGCACGTAACTTAGTACCCTCACGCCAACTAGTAGCTCACCAACTGGACAAGACGTACTCTTTACGTCTCCGTAACGAAACAAGGTGCCTTGAGCGTCCGCAGGACGGCACAGTGCCGTCATTTTAAGGTAGCGCTGAAATTTAGTAGGCGTGCCTCCGTTTATGGACTGCGCATAGCGCTGGCCCTCGTCCAGCCACGTTACCCGCGTCGCTGCGTCTGCAAAATTCGTATACTCCCCGAATGACAAACTCCAAATAGGACCCGTTGGATTACCAAAATCGCTGCTCGGCACTGCAGTTGTAAAGTTGCCAATAGGGTTGAGTAGACCAGTACTAAATGGTACATTCGCCAGCCAATTGCTGTCGCGAATATGCTTAGTTACTTCCAAACCTTCACGCGCTAGGGCTGTGGCCACAGCACGGTCACCAATGGTCTGCGCTGATGTCTGGTTACTAATAGCCAAACCGATCACGCCCATAAGACCAATAGTAACCACCGCGATGGCAATAATACCCTCAAGCAAAGTTTGGCCGGGTCGAATTATTAACTTCATACTATGGCCGATCCGGAAGTTCTGATTCTTCATTAGCGGTACTAATACGGCCAGTGCGCATATCAAACTGCAACCATAATTTAGCGCGTGAAGCTTCAGACAGTGCTATGTCTAAATTACTACGCAGGGCAAACCGTACTGCTCCACACCCTTGGTAACCGTTGATGGTATAGGTAGGTTGAGGTGCCTGGACGCCTAAGTACAAAAACCGTGCCATAATCTGATTTGGTGATGGATCCACAAGTTCACCATTGAAATAAAAAATATCGTGACCTGGCCATAAACCAGTTTGACAACGATCCCAATTAATGCCCGGATGAAATACGAAGGGGTCACTAATAGAATTTAGCAAGAAATCAAAAAATGCATACGGCGTCGTAGGCGATGTGGTGGATGGGGCAATTTGAATAGTTTCTTTATCGATATAGGTGTTCGGTGGCAACACTGGTGAGTACTCTGGTACAGGAATAGAACAATATTCAAGCGAGGAATATTGTGTATTAACGCAGCCGAGCATTACGAACGGCTGTCCTAATACTTCCTGCCCAGGCAACATACTGGGTTGATCCTCCGTCGGTATTGGCTCATCTGGTCGATAACTAAAAGACGGAATATTTGGATCCTTTTGCGTACCATACAAGAGCAACCCGTATCCAACAGTGGGACGATTGCCGTACTCAATCTCGGTAAACCCGCCCCCAATATCTACCATTGTATCAGGCGGCGTCGGCGCGCCAGCCAAGGCGCGCGCCTGCATCTCGGCCCAGGCTGCCTTGATGTCATCTGCCGCGGTGCGCAAGTCTTGCCGTGCCTCGCCTTTACGAAATTGGTACACCGAAACACCCAGCAGCAGAGCCATTATCGCCATTACTACCATTACTTCGATGAGGGTAAATGCAGAGCGAGCTTTTAGCTTGTAGCTTGTAGCTTGTAGACGATGTCGAAAATCTACCATAGTGGTAGCCAAAGTATAGCCTAGGGCAGTGCCGTAGGCTATCAAGCCGAATCCCCTACCAGCTACAAGCTAAATTCCTACAAGCTACCTACCCCCCCTACGCCCAGCCCAGCCACCCCATCAGCCCTGACCCAAACCGCAGTGCCACCCAGGTGCCTAGGGCAATGAATGGACCAAAGGCCACGGCGCTAGACCAACCGCGACGGCGCATGGCTAGCAGTGGCGCTGCTACTGCTCCCCCAACCACATAGGCCACTACCAGCACTAATAGACTACCTGGCCAGCCCACCAGTAGGCCGGCGGCAGCACCTAGGATGATATCGCCGCTACCAATCCACTTGCCGCGTGAAGCAACGTACTGCAGGGCAAAGAAGCCGCCGGCCACGGCCGCACCGGCTAAGGCGTTTAGTAGCACCGCGCTCCAGGCGCCCGTAGTTAGACCATCGCCGAGGATACGCAACACTCCAGCTGCTATTAATAACCAACTTACTAAATCTGGCAGCTCCATCCAGCGAGCGTCGTACACCGCGGTTGCTACTAGCAGGATGCTGGCGACTAAATACACAACTAGTGCCACGGTACTGCCACCGAGCGGAGCCAGAGCAAATAGCACGGCCAGCGTTACCTCAAGCGCGGGATACTGCCAGCTAATGGGCTGCCGGCAATAACGGCAACGTCCAACCAGTAATATCCAGCTGACTACTGGTAGCAAATCGTACCACGCCAGCTTATGGCCGCAGCTTGGGCAGGCCGAACGGCCGACTACCACAGATGCACCGGTATGCAAACGATGTAACCACGCGCTGACAAAACTGCCGGCCACCAGGCCGGCGAGGATTAAAAACACAGTGAGCATAGTGCCCACGCTAACTCATCTTCTTGCGCAGGAAAGCTGGGATCTCCAACTCCTCCTCGCTCAAGGTAGCGGCATCGGCGACAGCGCGTTGGGTAAAACGGGGTTCGGGGCTCGGGTCGGGCGCGGTGGTATCGGCAAACGATGGGCGTACCTCTGGTCGACGTGCTTCCCGCGCTGGGGATGGACGGTCGGCGTGGCGTTTGGCCATAGGCGTCGGCGCGTAACTTGGTCGCGTTCGCTCGCGCTCGGGCGCTGGTGCCATGGCTGACTTAGACGACGCTGGATTCATTAATGTCTGCGCCGCAAAACCAGTAGCGATTACAGTCACGCGCACCTCATCACCTAGACTAGGATCCATGACTGCACCAAAAATAATCTTGGCGTCGGGGTCTACTGCCTGGGTAATAACCTCGGCTGCTTCGTTAACCTCATACATGGTCAATGTTGAACCACCACTAACAGTAAATAACACGCCTTTTGCACCCTCGATAGATAACTCGAGTAATGGCGAGTCAATGGCAGCCCGGGCTGCTTCTACTGCCCGGTTCTCGCCCGCAGCTCGGCCAATACCCATTAGCGCGCTGCCGGCATCCTTCATAATGGCCTGCACATCAGCAAAGTCCACGTTTACTAAACCAGGAACAGTAATAATATCCGAGATGCCCTGTACTGCCTGCTTTAGCACCTCGTCCACGATGCCGAACGCTTCCAACAGTGGAGTCTGGCGGTCGATGAGCTGCAAGATGCGATCGTTGGGAATAGTAATAATAGCGTCCACACGCTCGGCCAGCTGGCTGTGCCCCTCTTCGGACAGGCGCCGGCGCTGCGCGCCCTCAAAAGCAAACGGTTTAGTAACCACGGCCACAGTCAAGGCGCCTTGGCTGCGGGCGATCTCGGCTACCACTGGCGCCGCGCCAGTACCAGTACCGCCGCCCAAGCCGCAGGTAATGAATACCATGTCGGAACCCTGCAAGGCTTTTGCAATTTCATCACTACTCTCCTCGGCCGCGCGATAACCCACCTCGGGATCCATACCAGCGCCCAAGCCGCGCGTTGTTTGCTGACCGATGTTAATGCGGTACGGCGCCTGGTTATTCTCCAGCGCCTGACTGTCGGTATTAAAGGCTAGTAGATCAACACCAATGAGCTTGGCGGCGGCCATGCGGTTTACCGCAGCTCCTCCCGAGCCGCCCACGCCAGCTACCTTAATCGAGGCAACCGCGCTGCGCCGTGGCGGCGCGGCATGACGCGCAGCTGGCTGATGATGCGTGGTACGACGTGCCATGGTTAAAATCGTAGCATGGATACTATGGCAACAGCGAGCGCAACCACCCGCGCACTTTTCCAGCCATATCACCACTGCTGCTCGAATGGCTATCTGCCCGAGCTGTATCGCCGCCGGCGCCGGTCGCCAACCACTGGGCTAGACCAACTGCTGTAGTGAACTGACTATCGTGCAGCTTATCTACGGGCGTGCGCAAATCCAAGGGCAGACCTAGGAATGCCGGCAGCCGGAACACATCTTTGGCCAGATCTACCACGCCGGGCAATTTGGCGCCGCCGCCCGTAAGTACTACTCCAGCCGGCAGCAGTCCGCTGCGGCCAACCTTGCGTAGCTCGCGGTCTACCATCTTAAACAACTCATCCATGCGCGCCTCTATTATCTCGGCTACGTGCTGGCGCGATACGTGCACTGGCGAGGCTCCGGCATCCTCGGCTGCACTCACGTCCACATCTTCGCGCCGCGATACTAGCTTGGCCTGGGCCACGCCGTGGTTCAGCTTGATGTGCTCGGCCACGTCGATAGCGGTGCGTAAACCAATAGCAAGATCAGATGTAACGTGCCCAGCCCCAATGGGCAATACGGCGGTATGCACGATTTCGCCCTCCTCATACACCACTAAGCTGGTTGTAGCACCGCCGATGTTTACTAAGGCCACACCTAGCTCACGCTGCTTTTTTGTTAAACACGCCGTGGCAGTAGCCAGCACGCTAAACACTAAATCATCTACATCCACGCCCGTACGGTACACACACTTGGTTAGATTCCGCACCGGCGCGGCCTGACACATAATAATCTGCGCCTGCACTTCTAGCCGAACGCCGACCATGCCAATTGGATCTTTTACATTGGCCTGGCTATCTACGGTAAAGCTGCGCGCGATAACGTGCAGTAGCTCATAGTTCGGCGGTACGGCCACGGTCTGCGCTGCCTCAAGCACGCGCTGGACATCGCCAGCGCCAATCTCGCCGTCTGCCTTAGCCACAGCTACCACGCCGTGGCTCTCCTGCGTCATCACGTGGCTGCCAGATACTCCTACCGTAACGTGCTCGATAGGCACGCCAGCCATACGTTCGGCTCGCTCAAAAGCCTCGGATAGTGCCGATACTGTCTCGTCGATGCTAGTAACCACGCCCTTACTCACGCCCTGGGCCGGCACTTCACTGGCCGCAATGGCGGTTAAGTCGCCTCCTGGTTGTCGCTGGCACACCACCACGCGAACCGTGGTGGAGCCGACGTCGACCCCGGTAAGTATCTCGGGCTTGGCCATTGAGGAAAAGTATTACAGGTAGTAGATAGTATACTGAAAAACCAACGTCGAGCCTAGGCCGGCAAGATGGGTCGTGATAACCTACCCCCGGGTCAGCCGCACTGACCTATTTTTGTATGCATGGCGACCCCATCCTATTCCACAATAAATACCGCATTCCATCCGCACGACGGCAAGGATGGGATTATGGATCATCGGGGTGGTATTTTGTTACAATATGTACCAAGGGTAAGGAATATTACCTTGGTGACATCATAGGTAACCGCATGCGGTTGTCATCAATGGGACGAATCGCGAAACAATGTTGGCAACAAATCCCAAACCATTTTTCCCACGTCGCGTTGGATGCGTTTGTTATCATGCCCAACCATGTGCATGGGGTTATCGTTATCAATGAACCACGTCACGTAGAGACGTTGCAATGCAACGTCTCTACCCAACGCATTCCATCCCCCATGTCAATCATTTCACCACGGCCGGGTTCGTTACCGACCATTATGCGATCGTTTAAATCAATTACCGCCCGAATAATCCATGACGCCGGTATACCGCAATTCCAATGGCAACCCCGTTATCACGACAGAATCATCCGTGACGCTAAGGCATTGGAACAAATCCGGTGGTATATACAAAACAACCCCCGGATGTGGAAACGGGATAGGAACCACGTCACGTGCAGGCGTTGCATTGCAACGTCTCTACCCACTAATGCGCCTTAATCGCGCTAGCACCGCGGCCTCTTCTTTTCGCATCTTGGCCTCGGCAACGGGACGGCGATCGTCAAAACCAGCGGCGTGCAACAAACCGTGCGCCACTAATAATTCCAACTCACGGGCTGTGACCCAGCCAGCTGCCACGGCCTGACGCACTGCCTGGGGATAGCAAATAATTATCTCCACCACGCCATCCTCTGCCAGAGCGAATGTTAATACGTCCGTAGTGGCATCTACGCCATGGTAGACGCGGTTCAAACGACGCATTTGGGCGTCACCAACAATAGCTACCGACACGCTGCACTGCCGCAACCGACGGTGCCGCTGCCTAACGGCGGCAACAACACGCTGAATTAGTTGAACCGGCACCCGTTGCCCGGCTGTCTGGCGCATTGCCACCGCTGACGCCATAAATATATATAGACGCAAAATTCTGCGTCTCTACAATTGCCCTCCAACCTGGAAACTAGACTGGAACAAGGTAAAGGTGGCGGCGTAGCTGGCCTGGCTCGCCCCGCCTAGGCTATACACCAGCACGTACATTCGCTGGCCGCTGCCCACGTACACGGTTAGGCCGTCTGGCGCGCGTACACCTAGCTGCCCAGCGATAGTCACTGGAACCAAACTAGCTGAATCAGCACTCGGGAACTGCTGCTGGTACCATGCCGCTGGTGTTAAGTTATCGGGATTATCTTCCACTAAAACTTGAAAGAACTCACCATTCGGCGCGCTAAAGGTAACCTGAGTCGCCTGGGGCGCGTCCAGGGCACGAGTAACCCAGCCAGTGGGGTAGCTCACGCTGTAGCCTTGGGTAATATTTTCGTAACGCTGTACTAAACCGGCGTCGAGGGCAGTGCGACCCGGGCTCAATGGATCAAATCCACCACGAATCTCCACACCATCAACGTAGCCGTCACCGTCGGTGTCAACCACATCGGCGTCCGTGGTGTACTGCGCTTCCTCCACGTCGGTAAG
>CAYZDG010000028.1:0-7778 GCA_964477165.1 uncultured Gammaproteobacteria bacterium | reverse complement strand
TCGTCCAGCAATAACATCAGAAATCTTTCCTGGCCCAGTCTTTTGCGCGTACATATAGCCGTGCATAGCCCGCGAGGCCAGGCGCCCGCTGTGAAGCCAGTCGAACAGCCACTCCCCTACGTAGCGCGGATCCTCCTGGTCGATACCTGCCGACAGGTCGTGCAACCAGGCGCGATTAAACTCCTCCTGCGAGCCAATAGGCGGCGCGATAATAATTGGCAACCCCAAAGCGCAGTAGAACGACAACTCGCTCGGCTTGGTCCACAGTACATCAGTGGTACGTAATGCCTGGTTAAACTTACGGAAATATCCCTCCTTGCTACTGTCGACGATAATTGTAATTTGCCCGCTCTCCAGGTACGAATTCAAACGCAGACTAGCTATGGTCTTGCGGAAATATTTACTTACGTCGTTGTGGATACCGGCAACTAGGTGCAGTTTCACACGGCCGCTACGAATCTGGTCAGCTAGATAATACACAATTTCGCGGCCGATCTCGCGTTGGGCACCTACGCCGCCCACGGCAAACATTAGCTCCAACGGCCGTTGTCCAGTGGGAACAGGAGCAGCCTTGCCAAGTAACTCGGATAACCACTCGCTGCCGTGACCTTTTTGATACACGCCGCACTCGTCTAATTTTGCCATGCGTCGCGCTAAATCGCTGCGCAGACGATCGGCACTAGGGCCACCTAGAGTCTCGGCTGGCAGCGGAAAGCCAGTGTAGTAAATACGTTCGGCTGGCACCCCGTACATTTGTAACCGCTCCACCACGCGCCAACTAGGCGCTAAATAATTTATGCGACTTGCTTGGGGGTTAGCGCCCACCCACGCCCGACTGCAATCGGCATCACAAATCTGCACAAAAATTTCACCGGGATAACCAAAGTGCTCGGCAGCAATGGCCGGCACAAAGAAGGTGGTAATAAGTGGCCGCGGCGACTTAGCTAATTGTGATATTAGATGATGACCCCAACCATTATGCACAAACCGCGCCAGCTGCAACACCTGGAAGCTGGCCGATGACAGGTCGCGACGCGGGTAAAAATCTGGGATGCGTTGAAACTGATCAAAAATCTTAAAAGCGACGTTACCCAAAACCGGCACTGTTTTAAACCGCGAGATGAATTCGTAAAACTCACGCTGCTGTTTCCACACGGCGCGATCCTTGGCCGGAATACCTGGATATACGTTGGCGTTGATAACCTTGCCGGTATGCGCCAGATCCCGCAGCGGGTAAGCTGCCCGCTGGTGACCATAGCCCATGTCTACTGCTACTACCCAAGGCTTAAGGTCTTTTGCTGATTTCTTAGCTTTCTTTTTTGTTTTCATGCCTTTGGTTTAGTATAGCACGCCGGGACGTTCCGGCTGCGCAACATTAAACTAGAGGTCAGCTATCAAGGTAGGACTCTGTACTGACTGCGTCATTACTATCAATATCGCGATAATTTTCTGTCAGCTCTTCACCCGCGGCAATATCACGGTTCGCGACTGTCCGCGGCTCAAACTCTCCCGCTATGACCTCACAATTATTAGCCTCGACAGAGTGGTTCATGAACCTACTATCATCAATGGAATATACGTACCTACCTGATACCTTGGAGAGGTGTGCATACCGCTCAATCAAATTACGCTGCTGACTAGACATTGCTCGAACCTCAGATGGGTCAAAACAGATATCAAAACGCGGATCAAATATCCAGGTAGGTGTTCCCTTGGCAATTGGCTCATCAGCGAACAAGCCTAAACCGTGTATCGGGCTAACTTTTACCGAGGCTTTGACGGTGAGCATTATGGAAAGGATTAATAGTAGGAGCGGTAGGAATCCCCTCGCTCCGACGGTTGAACTTAGGCAGAAAACAGTTGCTTGATGTCAGCAACAAGCTCGGGGAAATCGGACTGACCGAAGTGGCCGCGGTCGTTGAATAGACGGCCTGTTGCCTGGGGCAACGCTGCGCGGTAGGCGTCGAGGTCCACGACTGGAACCACTGGATCGTCGGTGCTGTGATAAAGAAATATCTGACCAGCTTGGGCGGCCATAGCGTCTAACGAGCGCGGGGGTGTGAAGTCGAGTAGTGGCTCATCTGACGAACCATGATGCGGAGCCGCAACCAAAAAGGTACCACGGATTCGTTTGGGAAAAGTATCTTCTGTTAAATACCTAGCAAGGAATACGCCACCAAGTGAGTGTCCAATTAGCGCTACCTCATCGTCGAGTAAGGCGGTAATTTTATCAAACCATAGCTTCCACTCGGCATACTTGGCATTCCACTTATTCGGCATCTGCGGTGCCAGCACATCAAAACCATCTCCCAGATCATCGCCGAGGCGGTTGTTCCACTTATGCTTGCGGAACTTATCTAGCTCAATAGGAAACGTCTCGAGGAACGCAATGTACTGCTCCTGCGTCTCAAAATTATCGCCGCCGTGGATAACTACAATTTGGTGTTTCATTTGTGTTTCTTGATATCAAATTGTGCCGCTAATTCCTTTACTGTTCTAAAAGCCTCGATAGTCCCTACCTCCTCCGATGATATAAATTTCAGCTCCCGGCACTCTTCGGAGGGCGTAAAGTTAAGATCTTTAACCTTCGTCTCAAAAACTAGGTTCAGGCTCCACCTATCTTTCATGTTCCTGCCAATTAAGTAGTACGACGGGAACGAGCTGACCTCGGTAACCACGAGACCCATCTCTTCCTGCAGCTCCCGCTCGAGGCACGCTTCCGGCGACTCGCCCCAATCCATTCCCCCGCCGGGTAGCTCCCACCAGCCCTTATCTTCGTAGACAATAAGAAATTTCGTGCGAGTTTCGTCGAGAATCAATCCCTTAATACTGACACGATAGAAACCGTTCGGAATATCGTCCTGCTGCATAGTTCAATGATTATACTTTTTTAGGGCGGTAGGAATCCCCTCGCTCCGACTCGGGCCTGGGCGCTGCGCACCGCAGCCTGCGGCTGCTCTCGCGCCCTTTGATTCCTACCAAACTTTCAAATAGTAACCCTCCGCTGAAGCTACGGGTTACAACCTTCGCGTCTACAAATTATTCTAAAGCTATATTGGCCATAGGCCAACCGTAGCAAGGTAGGCAGAACAGGCTAGTAGCGATTGGGTCTAGGGAGTTCTTGCAAGGATTCCTAGGGGCTAGTCTTGGACTCATTGTGAAGCACGATGGTCGGGGGGTCAAAAAGACAGACTTCTGGAGGTAGGTATTACAAGGGCTTCCAAGGGTCGGTTATCGCGACCATGAATTGGTGAATGAGACAATTTATGCTGATGTATACCCCGTTTTGAGAAGCAGCCCCGGTGCCGCTTGAACGGGTCACTGAGTAAAATTCAGGAGGCCATTGCCAGTGTTGATTACCAGGACCGAGTGCTTCTGCGGATCAAATTCTGGATCAATCTCTTTCAACCGTGGCAGTATTGCGAATCCGGACGCCCCGCTTGCTTCTGCGCTGATGCCCTCGCGCCGTAGAATACTCATGGCGTCCACTATTTCCTCGTCGCTGACGTGGTGCACCAGATACTGCTCCCTAGACCTACCCTTCCTGTCTGGAATCATGCGTCTCGTCATGGCGCTTCCCTTCTCCAGCAAGGCTTTGGTATCGACCCAAATCGGGCCGTACAGCATTATCGCTATCGTATCCGGGTTTCCGGAGCTGACGGGAACGACCCTCGTGGGCAGCTGGTTATCAGCTACGTAATCGATTATTTCATCACATAGAATACCGGCCCCAAAGGGAACCACCGCGTAGTCGGGGGCGAATTTGAGCTGCCGCTCCACGGCCTCTATGATGATGTTCACGTAGGCGGGGCGGTCCAGCCCCTCGGTTACGTCGATGAACCTATCTAGGACAACACCCTCGGCGCGGGCAATCCTCTCCAGATCCTCGGAGCGGTAGATTTGCTTCGATAAGTCAATCTCTATGGCGTGAGCGTCGCCGCAGCTGCTGAACATCTTTTCCAGGAAGGCTTCCGACGGCACGAGCTGGCCCTCGGTGTTTGGGCCGAAGGTCTTCTTCTTCAGCGACGGCGGAATGAAGGAGGCCACATTGACAACCAACTCCCCGGCTTCTCGGTTCAGCATTGCGGCGTAGTGCCCCATGCTGAAGGCGGTATTCCCGTACGAGATCGAACCGAGGGTGGTTCTCACGAGATTCTGTTTCAGATTTATTGCCTCCAGAGTAGGCCGAACCGCCTCGTAGGCCAGCCTATCCTTGAATGTGTGGGTGGGGTTCCCAGTCTCATCCTTTACCAGTAGAGTCCGGACGCCGAAGAGGTCGCGGTACTTGTTGAGCGGGGTGTTCCCCGGAACGGTAAGCTCTATTATCTCGTTCGTCATAAAAAATATTTAGTCTGTACCATGCCACCAGCTAATCCAGAATGCAAATACTTACGGGGTGCCCTCGTTGGAGGGGTACCTATCCAGGCCGTCGACAGCTGAACCGAGGGCTGACGATAGACGGGCACAGTGCCGCTCCGAGGATGGTAGGGCCATGATTTCAAGCCACGCGTCGCGGACGGCTCGCGATAGCAAGCCCGACTCTACGAATCCTGTAATTGACCACGGCTGCTCGCCGTACAGGCACGAGACGAGCATCTGCGGAACCCGCGTCAACCCCGAGACGCACCTGATGTGGTTTACGGGGCCGAGGACTATACCCTGGGCTACCAGCGGCGAGTAGTAGTCGTACGCCATTGCGTCGTGGGTCTCCTGGCTTCCGATGACCTGCCCTAGCTTGCGCGCGATGCTTCCGTTGTGCGCGTGCCGCACCCCAAGCTCTCGCAGCTCGCCCAGCAGCGTCGCGCGGTACCGGAGGCGCGCCTCGCACAGCGCCGTGGCCTCGCTCGAGGTCGTACCGCTCAATCCCACGATATCGAGGCCGATAGCCAACAGGCGCTCAATTGCCGGGTCCGGCAGGAACGCCTGCGCTATCTCGATGCGCTTCTTCGACCCGCGGATGGTCCAGCCGCGCTGAATCATCGCGGCGATGAGGGCTGCCTGGAACGCGAGGCGCAGGTGGTGGTAGCCGTCGAGGGGCGCCCCCTCGCGGCACGCGCTGCGGGCTCGGCTTATATGGCCGCGCGCCGACTCCGCATAACGTAGCGCAACCCGCTGGGCAACATCGGGATCCTGCCGGAGCGCCACCAGCTCTGGCAACCTCTCCCGCCACTGCGTAGCGGGGCTCCACCACAGGGAGACAGATTGGTGCAGCTCGTCGCCGAGCCTCGTTTCGTAGAACCAGGCAGCCAGCGAGGCCAGCTCGCCGCACGCGCGCCACCCGCGAGCGAGCTCCCCCTCGCGCACCGTGTGGAGATTCTCGATTATGCCCTCCCCGTGGAAGGTCCACTCGGGGAGGCTGCCGGCGAAGTCGTCGGCGACGACCACGTGGAGATCGAGGTCGCTCGACGCGCCGACTGGCCCCCTGGCCGTGCTGCCCGATAGCGCCACGCCGATGATGCCCGCCTGCCCGCTAAAGGCCCGTGCCGTTTCGCTGGCGCGATCCCGCATGATTCGCTGCCGATGGGGATCGTGCGTTTCCTGCGACGCCAGGACTAACTGCGGAGCCATGTTCTCTATTGCTACCTGCTCGAGAAGAGCGGGATGACAGCCTGCAGCATGCGCCGCCAGGTGTACGTCGCGGCTGTTTCGCGGGCAGCTCGTGCCAGCGGCAGCGCCTGCTCTGGGTTGGCGAGGACTGCCCGCAGGGCGTCCGCGAGGGCGCGTGGATTCTCTGGCTCGACCAGGAACCCGTTCTCGCCGTGCCGAATGTACTCGCGGATTGCCGGAAGGTCCGAGGTTACGACAACCCGCCCGGCAGCCATGGCCTCCAGCAGGGCGACCCCCTGGCTCTCGTACCGGGACGGCTGCGCGTACACGAAGCAATCCCGTAGCAGCGACGGCACGCGGCCGTGCGCCACCTCGCCGATGCGCTCCACGATGCCCGCCAGCGGCGGCCTGTGGATGCGCTCCTCGATGCTCCTGTCGACGTCGGGCTCTCCGTACGGGCCGCCGACGATGCGGAGGGATACGGGCATGCCCGATTCTACGACTCGCTCGGCGGCATCCAGGAGCACGTCGATTCCCTTCTGGCGGCAGCTGCGCCCAATGTAGAGAATGGGTAGCGGGCGCTGCGCCTCCGCGTGGAGCGGGGACACCGCGAAGAAGGCGGCGTCGATGGCGTTCGGGGCCACGACTATCTTCCGCGCGTCGCAGCCGTACGTCGTGCGCATCGCCGCCGCCTCGCTCTCGGACACGGCGATGACGTGGTTGGCTCGGTCGAGCAGCGCTCGCTCGGCTGCCCCAACGTGAGGCGGGAGCGGGAGCCCGTTGTAGCGCGCCTTCTCAGCCGCCAGCAGGTGCGGCGTGTGGATCAACTTTGTCTGCGCCGGGATGCGGGAACCGAGGCCGACGCCGGACGTCCAGTGGTGCGTGTGGATGCAGGCGTACCTCTCCGGTTTGAACTCACGGTGGGAGAGGACGCCCTCGACGAACGACTCCCCCTCCTCGTAGTCGCGGAGCAGCACGTTGGCGCTCGCGGAGCGCACGAACGGAACCCGGAATACGCGTGTGCCCGGCTGGTTCACCACCGCCTGCTCGTTCCCCTCGTCCCTCGTGAATACCTCGACGTCGTACCCGCTGCGCCTGAGCTCGCCCACGATCACGTGGGCGTTGAGCGTGCCGCCGTCGACAATATCCCCCTCCCCCAGGGGGTACTTCCGGCTCTTGATGACGCAGACCGTGGGCATACGCTACGCCACGGGGGGCGACACCCTCCCGAGCTCGGCCAGCACGAGCTCGGCGGTCTCCTCCGGCGCCACGATATTGTTAACGATGATGCACGGAAAATTCCCCAGAAGCATCCGATGCCGGTCGTGCTCGCGTTCCTGGCGGGCGCCGTCGGTAACGAAGAGGGAGCCGTTAAGGAACCACTCGGTCCGATCGTAGAAGTGGGAGTACTTGCCCTGCTCGAGCAGCGGCATATCCCGCTGCGACAGAGGCCGCACCCCCGCTGGCGCCTCCGGATCGCGCACGACCACCACGAACAGGCGCAGCTTCGCCCCGCCCCGTAGCCCGCTCTGCCCGAACACCTCCTGCGGCGCAATGAGCAGGCGCGCCCGGGGATCGCCCGCGTCCCCGCGGAAGTTCTCGCTCGGGTGGGAGGCTGGGCTGATTTCCAAATTTGGCGCCAGCGTGCGGACGCTGGGGTACTTCATGTGCAGGCACGGCTCGCCGGTGAACCGCAGCTGCCCATCGCCCAGCGAGAACGGCCCCCAGTCGTCGTTCACGACCCGCGCCCTCGCGCCGAGCACCTTGCGCAGGGCGGCGGTCAGGGTCGTCTTGCCTGCGCCCGATACGCCGGATAGGACCAGCCCGTGCCCGTCGACCGCCAGGGAGCAGCCGTGCAGGAACATCTGCTCGAGCGGGGCAACCTCCGAGCACAGCCCGCGTACTGTAATTTTGATATTCCCGTAGAACTCGCTGCCAAACATCCATACCTGACCCGCCTTCGGGCAGAACCACCTGGAGCCGTCGAGCTCACGCGCCAGCCCGTAGGCCACGGCGCTCTCCCTTGCCGCGGTAATCGTCGCGTCTGGTTCCCCGGTGGACGTGTCGGCTGGCCAGTTCATCTCGAAGAACTTCGCGAGGTGCTCGCTGTCCGTGCGCAGCAGCAGGGTCACCCGTCCGCCTCCAGCCGTCGGCACGCTGACTCGCTTCTCGATGCAATTGGGGATAGAAAAACTCTCCAGCGGGAGCTCGCGCTGCTCAATGGGCAGGGG
>CAYZDG010000027.1:0-7796 GCA_964477165.1 uncultured Gammaproteobacteria bacterium | reverse complement strand
TGAGTTCCGCCCGGATACCAGTTTACGGTTGCTCCCGCCTTTGGTAGGACAAAGGTGCTGCTGGTCGGCACGTTATCAATCCAGCGCAGGATATCCACGTCGTTCGTACGAACTATGGCCAGCGTGGGAGCGGTGGGGGACCAAGTGGCCTGCGTTGTATCACTCCAGCGACGTAGCACCAGTGGCTCCATTGGCTCGGCGTCCACTAACCAGGCGCTTTTGCCGCGCTGCCACAGCATTAGGTTGCCGCTGCCACTAACCTCAACCAGTTTAAAATCAGCTGTGCTAGTAGCTAGTGTTACTCGCCAATTATTCTCAAGCGCTGGCCAAGGCGCTAAGTATAGGCTGCTACTAGTGGCGTAGGCCGCAATGTTACCCGCGGCAGATTGTCGTAGACCAACAATAGGAGAGCGGTTAATGAGCTCCCAGCGCCGTGTGGCTAGGTCAAAGCGCTGCACACCACCACTACCTAAGGAAAGTAGCGCGTTATCATTACCACGCTCCCACTGCAGCTGCAACCATAGCTGCGTGGGGGCACTAACTAAAATTGGATTCTGAACATTGCCCACGGCAATAGCTAATGCCTGTTTGGTTCCTATAACCGCTAAGCGGCGACTACTACCGCTCCACAGTAGGCGGTAGGGTGCCAGGGTTGGTGCCAACGTCTGCTTAGTGACAATTTGGCCACTGTCAGCGTCGCGCACTGTTAGCGTGCCAGCAGGACTTGATGTAGGACTGCTAACTGTGGCAATAAGTCGGCCGTCCGGCGATACCGAAAGGTCAGACATCATACCGGCGGCAATAAATTTCTGCCCGAGTTCACGCCGGAACATAACAACGTCCTCGGCAAATGTTACGCGCTGCGCTGTTACCGAAAGCTCCTTAGTCCACGGCCACATGCCGTCGCGCTCGACTGTAACGCGGTAAGGGCCAGGTTTTAGTCCAGTGAGCTGCGCCGGAGTAGTTTCCGACTTCAGTTGGCCATCTAGCAGCACGCTGGCGCGGCGCGGATAAGCCTTAACATAGAGGATGCCCGTAACATCCACGCGTTGCTCGTCAAAGTTGTAGCGGTACCCCCAGGCATACAGCACAACCCCAGGCCCTAACACCAAAAAGGCGAGGGTGGCCAGAACAAATAGGGCGCGCTTGGCAGCAGTTGTCATCAGCGGTACGCTACAGGTCGTACCATACCTCACGTGCCTACACTTGTCATTACTGGACCCAGCACTTTGTCCGGAACCGTTACGGTATCCGGAGCTAAGAACTCCGCGGTCGCGGCACTAGCAGCGTGTCTGCTATCCGACCAACCAATGACTGTTCGTAACCTGCCTGATATTGAAGATATTAGGCGGCTACGCGAAATGCTCGAACGTTTGGGAGTAACGGTTACAGATGGCGCGGACGGCACTGTCTTTAACCCGGCTGGTCTGCACTACGACGGCACTCTACCCGCGGATCTTACACCTAAGCTGCGGTCGTCGAACTTGCTAATTGGACCACTGTTGGCGCGCTTCAAAAAGGCGTCGTTTCCTCATCCCGGCGGCTGCATTATTGGCCGACGCCCCATTGACTTCTTTTTATCGGGACTAAAGGCGCTTGGCGCGGAGGTTGTAGCGGCACCAGATCGCTATGAGTTGTCCGCGCCGCATGGACTGCGCGGTGGTAATTTTGTTTTCCCACGCCAAAGTCATACCGGCACCGAAATGATGATGATGGCAGCCAGTCTAGCCAACGGCGCAACGACACTGGTTAACGTAGCTATGGAGCCCGAGGTTGTGGCACTTGGCGAGTATCTAAAATCATGTGGCGCCCGCATCGAGGGCCTTGGTGGACACACGCTGCGTATTGAGGGCGTGCCGTCGTTAACGGCTGGCACTTTTACTGTAGCGCCAGATCGCATCGAGGCTGGCTCGTTTTTAGCTATGGCGGCGGCCACGCGTGGCACTGTTACTGTTGCTGGCTGTCGGCCAGACGAGCTGGCTGTGCCGATTGAGTTATTACGTCGCATGGGCGTGCCGCTGGACGTGACAGCTGACTCTATTACTGTCCGCCCCTGGGAGCGCATCGAGGCCGAAGGTTTTACTACGCATGAGTACCCAGGATTCCCGACGGACATGCAGGCGCCATTCACTGTTCTGCTGACGCAAGCCACAGGCACGGCACTAGTCCACGAGACAGTGTTTGAGGGGCGCCTATTCTATGTCGATCTGCTGAACCGTATGGGCGCCAGCATCACTCTGTGCGATCCACATCGCGCGCTGGTGAGTGGCCCTACGCCGCTGCGGGGTAAATTTGTGGAAAGCCCAGATATTCGTGCTGGTCTAGCCATGGTCATTGCTGGCATGGTGGCCACTGGCACTACCCGCATTGGCAATGCCTACCAAATCGACCGCGGCTACCAGCAGCTGGATAGCCGACTAACTAAGCTCGGCGCCACAGTTTCGCGCGAGGAATAATCTATAATACCGAGCATGCCTACTTTTAGTAACCCGTACCATAAGCCCAGCATGTGGCGCCGCTCGGTTGTTCTCGCGGCAGTGGTGGCTCTAGTTGGCGCGGCCTTTGCGTCTGGCCTGTGGCTGGGCACGAGCGGGCGTGGCGCGCAGGCATCGGCGCTGGCCAGCTACCTACGCATTGGCGATCGCGGCGCGCCTAAGCGCATTGCTGATGCCGTTGATTTTAACCAGTTCTGGCAGGTGTGGGACTACGTGCGTACGCAATCGCTTAATGGATCGAAACTAAAGGATCTAGATTTGTTCTACGGCGCGCAGGCTGGCCTTGTGGCCGCGTTGCAGGATCCGTATTCGGTTTTCTTTCCACCGTCAGAGGCGGCCGAGTTTTCAACCGAGCTATCTGGGCGTTTTGGCGGCATTGGCGCCGAAGTAGGCGCCCGTGACAACCAACTAGTTATTATCGCGCCGCTACCAGGCACGCCAGCCGAACGCGCCGGGCTGCAGCCCGGCGACGTACTGCTATCAATCGATAATGAGGATACGTCGGGCATGCCAATTGATGTGGCTATTAGTAAGATTCGAGGTAAGAGCGGCACTGTCGTAACCCTGCGCGTGAGCCGCGGTGACGAGGTGCGCACTGTACCTATTGAGCGGGAGACTATTGTGGTGCCAGACGTTAAGGTCACGTATGAAGGCAGTGTGGCCATCATCCACCTCTATCATTTTAACGAGCATGCGGGTGAGGAGTTCAATAGCGCGCTGGTGGATGTAGCGGCGCATAAGCCAACTGGAATTATTTTAGATCTTCGCGGCAATCCTGGTGGATATTTGAATGAGGCTGTAACTATTGCCAGCGCCTGGCTCGATAAGGGTGATGTAGTGGCGCAGGAACGCCGTGCCGACGGCACTATAACTAACTATGGCGCCGAATCCACCGGACTATTGCGGTCATTACGCACCGTCATATTAGTGGACAAGGGATCGGCCAGCGCTTCGGAAATTGTAGCTGGCGCGCTACAGGATTACGGCCGCGCCACCATTGTCGGCGAACAAACCTTTGGTAAGGGTTCAGTGCAAACAATGTTGCAGCTTGAGGACGGCTCGGCCATTAAAATGACCACAGCTACCTGGCTTACCCCAAAGGGTAGAGCAATTAATGACATCGGCATTACGCCAGATACTGTTGTGGCTGATGCCGAAGGCGAAACCGACGAGCAGCTCCAGGCCGCCCTGAAGGTACTTCGACGATAATGGCATGAAACGGTTTATGATTTCGGATTTAGGATTTCGGATTTTACCCTAGTATGATCCGCCGAGCCGCTTACCATCTTATCGGCACCGTCCAGGGAGTAAACCTCCGTCACTATATTCGCCTTCAGGCACTGCAGCATGGACTGCGCGGCTGGGCACGGAATGACGCCGACGGATCTGTAACACTTGAGGTCGAGGGTGAGCGAAACGAATTGCAGCGGCTATATGACTGGCTCTTAGCCAGCCCCGGCAAGTCGCATATCACAGATATCGCCCTGCAGTGGTTACCACCGCGGATGGATGAGGCGGCATTTATTGTTCTGCCCTAGTATGGCCACCTCGACTCGTTTCGTCTTCGTAGTTGGGGGTGTTATGTCGTCGGTGGGCAAGGGTATTGTCACGGCCAGCCTTGGCGCCCTACTTAAGGCGCGAGGCTATCGCGTTACTGCCATCAAGGCCGACCCATACATCAACGTTGATGCCGGCACTATGAATCCTACCGAACACGGCGAGGTCTTCGTAACCGTAGACGGAGATGAGACCGACCAGGACATGGGCAACTACGAGCGTTTTTTAAACGAGGATCTGACACGGCGCAACTACATGACAACTGGACGCGTCTACCAAACAGTTATTGAGCGCGAGCGCAACCTCGAGTATCGCGGGCGCTGTGTTGAAGTTGTACCTCATGTTCCACAGGAAATAATTCGTCGCTGGCTGGACGCGGCGCAGCACGCGAAGGCCGAAATTGCGATTGTCGAAATCGGCGGCACAGTAGGGGAGTACCAGAATATCCTATTCCTGGAAGCAGTCCGCATGATGAAATTGCAATGCCCAGACCATGTTCAGGTCGCGCTAGTAAGCTATCTACCAATACCTAGCACCGTGGGCGAAATGAAAACCAAGCCGACGCAAATGGCCTCTCGCGAGCTTAACTATGTTGGGCTGCAGGCTGATTTTGTCGTTGCTCGTTCATCCAAGCCGCTAGATGAGCCACGGCGTCAGAAGCTAGCCACCTTCTGTAACCTGCCGCCGGGGCGAGCTATTAGCTGTCCGGACGTGGACAGTGTGTACGCCGTGCCGCAGGTGCTCGCTGCCGAAAAACTAGATACAAAGATCCTGCAGGGCTTTGACCTGTCGTTGCGCCGCCTTAAGCTAGGGCCATGGCAACGACTGAATCGCAATCGCGCTGCCGCTACCAAAATCGTCCGTATTGGCATAGTGGGCAAGTACTTCGGCACCGGAGCATTTACCCTGGCCGATTCATACATCTCGGTTATCGAAGGCTTGAAGCATGCGGCTTGGGCTAACCATTGTAAGGTTCAGTTAGATTGGGTGGACGCGGGGCAGCTAGAGGATGAGAAGAACCTGACCTCACTCAAGCAGTACCACGGCATCCTCGTGCCTGGTGGTTTTGGTAGCCGCGGTATCGAAGGAAAATTAAATGCTATCCGCTATGCCCGTACAGCCAAAGTGCCGTTCCTAGGACTATGCTATGGCATGCAGTTAGCCTGTATTGAGTTTGCTCGCAATGCCTGTCGTCTAGCCGATGCTAATAGTATTGAAGTCGAGGCAGCTACACCTCATCCGGTTATTCACGCCAACCCATACCAGCAGGCTAATGTGATAAACAAGCGCTATGGCGGCACCATGCGCCTTGGCAGCTACCCGTGTGTTTTAACACCGGGGAGCATCGCGGCAGGCGCGTATCGTAGCCGTAGGATAAACGAGCGCCATCGCCACCGCTACGAGTTTAATAATGCTTATCGAGCGCGATTAGAAGCCAAGGGTTTACGTTTTACTGGTTGGTCACCAGACAAGCGATTAGCCGAAATTATCGAGCTGGACAAAAAGACTCACCCCTTCTTCGTCGGCGTGCAGTTCCACCCCGAATTCCAATCCCGACCTCTTGCCCCACATCCACTGTTTGTCAGCTTTATTAAGGCAGCAGCCAGCAGGGTCTTAAAATAGGCGCTTGACCCAGACCACAATTGAGCTGTAGTTTTGACCCCGTCAACACGACGAGGGTTTAAGTAAATGCACGTTAACAACTATACATAAATTGACTCTGGGAGGAGTCACTATGAACAGAAGAACGGATGAGTTTGTCATCTTTGCGCCAGATAGTATGTCTATGGACGGTGCCATGAGCATGGTTGCGCAACTTAGGCCACGAATCCTAGGTGTCAAGTTCCACGGCCTTTACGACAGGCACGGCCCAGATGTCGTCAGAAGGTTTAAGTCGGCATATGATCAGATCTTTGTTTGTGCAGACCTGAAGATTCACGATAAGCCAGGAGCTGCCGCGCAGCGCGTAGATGCCATAGCTGCCTCTGGCGCTAATATGATCACAGTCCATGCCGCCGGTGGCCTAGGTATGATTGCCGCTGCGATTGAAGCAGCTGATAAGGCTACGATTTGCGTCGTCACGGTGCCTAGCTGGCTAAGTGAGGAAAACATACACCTGACCTATGGTCACCCTGCCAGAGCTGTCGCGCTAAATTTTGCGAGGTTGGCTGAAAGGGCTGGTGCGCGCTGGCTAGTCTGCTCTTCACAAGAAATCGAATTTCTTAAGGCCCAACCG
Source organism: uncultured Gammaproteobacteria bacterium (assembly GCA_964477165.1). Lineage (GTDB taxonomy): Bacteria > Patescibacteriota > Patescibacteriia > CAYZDG01 > CAYZDG01 > CAYZDG01. Next base: position 1,508 of record CAYZDG010000027.1, on the reverse strand, counting down.
GAGCTAGCCGAAATGCATTACATGGTTCCAGGCACGCGATTTGCTGGCAGTCCACCACGGGGTCAGAAGCGATTTAAGACGCCACTCGAGGCACTGAAGGCGGGATCTGATCTGATAGTTATGTCGAGTGAGCCGACGCAGTCAGCTGACCCAGTGAGGATCCTTGACGATTTCCAGAAGGAAATTGATGACGCATAGACCAATCGCATGATAACAAACAGATAAAGGCGGGCTAATAGCTCGCCTTTTCTTATTGTTAGAAACTAATTAACAAGCGAGCCAATTCCCACACCCACGCCAATAGCTAGGCTGCCCAATAAGGCTAGGCGTATCGCCTGTCTGGCATAGCTCAAAGCAAGCATCTTGGCACTAATTAAACCAACCGCAATTAACGCTAGAATCGAAGCACCGACAGATAGTAGCAGAGCCCTCGCCGGCTCGGCTATTAAGTAGGGAGCTAGCGGCACCAAACCCGCAACTAGGTACGAAATAAACATTATTAGGCCGCCTTTAAAGCTTCTAGTCGCCGAGTTTCTCCGTCGCTCATACTCCTCGGCAGTTTCTTCCGAGAGAAAGCTGCCCACGCCCATGGAAAAGGCCTCCACGGCAATAAGGATAATGCCAGTAGTTACAATGGATGACCGTGCCATACCTGTAACCGCCACACCCGATAACAGCCCGACGCTAGATACCAAGCTATCCTCAACGCCGAACAAAAAGTTTCGGGCGTAGGCAGCGGTAGTCCGACGAGATTGATTCATGGCTAGATTCTACCACCACAACGAAGAGAGGGGTAAGCCATTGGCCTACCCCTCTTGTTTACTTTGTTACAAAGCCATCATCGAACGGTGCAATGCCTTTGGCAATATTATCCAGGCAGATACCGCTGCAGAATGCTGCGACCATGTACGAGATAGCTTCGTCGAAGTGAGATTGCACTCCGCTGGTACCTACTACCAGGCCCTTGAGGATTGCCGACCCGTTATAGGTCGTGTCACCGATCTGGTACAGATGCGGCAGGCTTTGCACCTCGGACGTCGTCCGCCCAGTGCGCCACGACAAGTAGGCCTTCAGCCGAGCAATTCTGGTATATGTATCGATTTGGTCTTCAGACGCCACTCCGTCCGTAACCGTTTCTTCGTGCAGTATACCGCCAGCGGCGATCCAGCCGTCCACCGTTTCAAGCTCGTGACCTCCTGGCTTGAGCAGCGGATTAGCGATGACAATGTGCACTGTGCCACGGACAAAAAGGCCTATCCGAGCTGCTTCTGCAATGGTTGGTCGAACGCAGGCGATAGCCTGTTTACAGACGTCATGTGTTAACAAGGAACTAGTCAATTAAATTCTCCCTATGTTTTCTACTCGTGTTTGGGTAGGGCAGCATCTTGCACCGAGATCTTCAGCGTGTCAATATATCTCCTATTCCGGGGTCGTCTCCCACCAGAGGCGGACTAAAGAATGGTAGGACAGTGGCCTTCTCCGTCTACATTAATATTCCGGGGTCGTCT
>CAYZDG010000026.1:5321-7930 GCA_964477165.1 uncultured Gammaproteobacteria bacterium | reverse complement strand
TCAGCTGCTGCTGGACCAACATCAAACGCATCTGCCCAGCCTTGATCAGCCATGCCTACTAGGCCGCGCACGCGGCTGGCTACCTCGGCTTGCTCCCACGCCTGGCTGTAGCGTTGACGATCAGCGGCCAGGATAACTGCCAAACGCGCTCGCTCCACTGCTGGCCGCAGTACTAATTCGCGGAACTGCGGCATGGTCAAACCGTAAGTAGTGCCAACCCAGGCAGACAAATCAGTGCCGGAGCCCATACCCCGCTGGATACGATCTAGCTCGCGGGTAAGCTGGTTAGTGTTAACTGCTTGGTTTTGCCGCACTAATTCGGCACGAACTAGCTGCTCGTCTACCCAGGCCTGAAAGGCAGCGCGCTTGTCGCCCTCTGCCACCGGCGCCATGGCCGACAGCGGCGACGCATTTAGCTTAGGCTGTCGCTCGACTCGCCGGTATAACTCGTCCAACAACAATGTCTGCGCGCCAACGCGACCAGCCTGCAATGGTACTAGTGCCACTACTATACGCGCGGCTGGACCATCGGCGCCGGCACGGTAAATAGCCAACCAAGCAGTAACTGGCGTGGCTACAACTACAATTAACATGGCCACGATCCACCTAAAATAGTGGTGCCGGTGAGCTGCTACTGGATGCGTGGTCGCTGGCTCCGACACTGGCTTTACCCGCACGGCACGGCGGTGTACGAAGCGTGATAGCCAATGGTGGCGGGGTTTAGATACGGGCGCCGGCCGTACTGGTTCCTCCGGCGGGATTGGGGGCGGCGGTAGGGACGTTGCATGCAACGTCCCTACGTCGGTTTCAACCGGCGCCTCGGTCACAACGGGCACGGCCGGCGCCGACCCAATAGCCGCCAGCACCGCCGCCCGCTGCTGCGTTTGGCGCTCGGTAAGGGCACGGGGTGCTACTGGCTGTTGCTCTGGATCCATGTCATCAGTGTACCGCACTAAGCCGGGTCACCGAAGAAGTAGCGCCACCACAGCTGCGGCAATGACGGCCCAGCCGCGGCAGCTACGGCAACATCATTACTGCCGTCAACTGGCGCTGGTGGACGCACCACGACTGGTTGCTCGCCCGCGGCGCCTAGCCCCAGGCTGCGCCGCGCCTCCACGGCCACAAACTCATCACTAGATAAATAACGAATCGTATCTGTTAATTCACTATTTTGTACTTGGTAGTTACTAATACGCTGCTGCAACTGGGTAAGCTCATCGGCCACCTGTTGGTTACGGTGAATTGCCCGAGCGGTACCTACCACCAGCAGCAGCGCTGCTATACCTATGGCCACACTGGCGGCACGCACTCGCAATCGTACTCGGCCACGCCGCGGCGCCAGATCTTGGTTACTGGATCGATAGTGCTGCGCGACCATTCTACGCCGAAGTTTGCACCGTGGGATACACGGCGTCGTACGCCGGATCGTTGTGCTTAGCCTGCAGCCAGGCCGCCTGCGATCGGCGAATAAGGTCCACTACTGTTTCGGGGTGTCCAATTCGCTTACACTCCAACCGCTTGGTACTACTCGCCGATTGAATAGTAATGGTACCGAAATTGGTGAGGGTGGCATTTAGGCCGTGTCGCTCGTATGAAATATCCTGTAGTGCGCGAAATGGTACTTCAGATACTGACCGACTAAAAAAACCAGACTGCTCGTGATAAACCGTGCGCCGGTCGGAAACTACTAGACAAGTGTAGTACCACGTCACCAGCAGATGCGCGCTCCACCACAGCGCTATGAATATCACTCCCCCGCCCATGGCATAGCCCCAACCGCCCAGCCGCACCAAGGGAATGATGAGGAAGAATGGCACACACCATAGCAACACATTCGAAATCACCGAGCCGCGGAACGCCCACAAGCTGGGGTGAAACACGGCCACTAATTGCTCGCTGGGCCGAAAGTTACGCAGGTAGAAGGGATTCGACATGAGGAAAGTATATAGCTTGTAGCTTGTAGGTGGTAGCTTGTAGGAGCATGAGTAGGTTTCAGGTTTTAGGTTTCAGGTGTTAGGTTGCATCTGGTCTTTAGTCGTTAGTCCTTAGTCTCTAGTAATCCGGATTTTCTGTGTACCGTGTACTGTTTTCTGATATACTGATATTCGGAAGTTCCGACGTTCTGAATTCTTCTACTTTCTATTTTCTAGATTCTACTTTCTGCCCCATGAAACACCGAACGTTCCGAACTATCTGGCTCATCATCTCGGCTATTGTTGTGGCTTCGATGCTGCTATTCACTATTAGTTTCGGCTACTAGACGAGCGTGGCTTAAACACAGTCCAATACACCTCGGCCGGCACGTCCACGCTGCCGCGGCTAGCCATGCGGCGCTTACCGGCCTTCTGCTTCTCGAGTACCTTGCGCTTGCGCGTAACATCACCGCCGTATAACCCCGCGGTTACATCTTTACGCATGGCGCTTATGCGCTCGGCGGCGATAACCTTGCCTCCTACTGCCGCCTGAATTTTAAGCTCAAACTGCTGCCGCGGCAGTAACTCCTTTAACGACGCTACCATCTCGCGGCCAAGGCGCGGTGCCTGGTCACGGAATACCAGCCGCGATAGACCATCTACTCGTTCCTCGGCCAAAAGAATATCTAGTCGTAC
>CAYZDG010000026.1:0-5221 GCA_964477165.1 uncultured Gammaproteobacteria bacterium | reverse complement strand
TGGTGCGAAGCCTCGGGCCACTCAACCGGGCTAGAAACTATTTGCACTGCCGTGCCAGGGCGCTCGACGTGGTAGGCCACCGAGGGCGCGGTTAATAGCACGGTAAGCCCATACTCGCGCAGCAGCCGCTCCTTAATAATCTCCATGTGCAACAGGCCTAAAAAGCCGCAGCGGAAACCTTGGCCAAGAACAGATGACCGCTCTGGAACTGCTTCAAGCGACGCGTCGGTAAGCTGCAATTTTCCCAAGGCCGTGCGCAGCTGTTCGAACTGACTGCCGTCTTTGGTGTACAAACCAGCGAATACCATGGGCGGCATGGGTTGATAGCCTGGCAACGCCGCGGCAGGGGTGGCCGCCATAGTAACCGTGTCACCCACGCGCACGGCCGACAGCTGCTTAGTACCCAGCACCGCGTAACCCACCTCCCCCGCCGCGAAGAAGGGCGACGCCACCATATCGGGCGTAAAATACCCTACCTCCAGTACTTCATTTAACACATCAGCGGCGATTAATAGCACGCGGTCGCCCTTCTTGGCGGCGCCGTTCATTACGCGCAGGTAAGCTACTACGCCGCGGTACTCGTCATACTTCGAATCGAACACCAACGCCTGCAACGGCGCCGCGGCGCTGCCAGACGGAGCTGGAACACGATCCACAATGGCATCTAGTACTTCGGTAATACCCTGCCGCGCCTTAGCTGAAGTAACAATAACTTGATCCTCGCTCACGCCCACTAATTCAGCCAAGCTAGCCACGGTGCCGGAAACATCAGCCGACGGTAAATCGGCCTTGGTCGCCACGGGGATAATGGCGAGCCCAGCTGCCTTAGCCACGTGCAGGTTCGCCAAGGTCTGCGCCTGAATACCCTGCGACGCGTCCACTAGCAGCAAGGCGCCCTCAACTGCGGCCAGGCTGCGCGACACCTCATAAGCAAAGTCTACGTGGCCTGGCGTGTCGATGAGATTTAGCTCGTGGCCGCGATACTGCATGCGCACCGGCTGCAACTTGATAGTGATGCCGCGCTCACGCTCTAGCTCCATAGTGTCCAAATGTTGCGGCAACAACTCACGCTCACTGATAGTGCCAGTAGTGCGCAACAAGCTATCCGCCAATGTGGACTTGCCGTGGTCAACGTGGGCAATTATACAGAAATTCCTAATGTTCATACTAGGATCGACGAAAGAGACGTAATAGCGGCTGACGATAGCGTTCCAAAAATTGACGCACCAGCGCCGTGTCCTGACTGTCGGTGAGTAATCCCAATACTAGATATACACCTAGGCCGACTGCGCCCGCAGCCGCGCCCTGCCCCAACACGCCCCAAACAGTACGCAGCGCTAGCAGCGGCTGACCTAGTTCTAGTACAAAGCGTGCTGCTAAGGCAGCCACCACAGCGTTCACTAGTATCGTCAAACTCGACCGCACTAAACTGCGATTAAAGAAGGGCAAATGCCGCTGCAGGGCAATAGCTAGACCAATGGCTTGAAGTACTACACCAGCCGCCGTGGCCGTGGCAATGCCCTGTACTCCCCAGGTAGGCGCCAGGATAAGGCTGCCGCCAATGGTCACCACTACGCCTACCACAGCCCAAAACACTGGAGTGCGTGTATTGTGCCGCGCGTAGAAGGCCCGCGCCAACAACGCAATGGCGCTATTAGCCACCAGGGCAACGGTGAGGATTCCCAACAACTGCGCCGTATAATATGTGTCTGACCAGTCAAACGAACCACTACCTAATACCAAACGCACCACATGGGCGCGCAAGGTGACTAACAACGCTGCTGCTGGCACCACAAAAAACAAAATGCGTCGCAAATTCTGCTGCAAAATGGAAGCAAAATCACGATCATTGTTCGCCGCCGACGCCTGCGCTAAAACAGGAAAGGTGGCCACGGCCAACGGCAAACCGAACACATTAGTCGGCACGTTCTGTAGGTTATCAGCCCAGGTAAGCTGAGTGAGGCTACCAGCGGTAAGGCTAGACGCGATTGCAGTGGTAACCACTAGGCTTACTTGGCTTGCGGCCAAGCCAAAAGTGCGCGGCAACATCAGCCGCCACACGGCACGTACATCAACATCACGCCAGGCCCAGTACCAGCGCGGACGCCAGCCAGCACGCGCCGCCGCGGTAATGGTAACGGTTAAATGCGCCATAGCTCCCAATACAACACCCCAGGCCAAACCAATAGGCCCGAATAGCGGCACTAGCAGCACGATGCCGGCGATGAGTCCAGCGTTGTACAGCACTGGCGAAGCCGAAAATGCCACGAACCGACGCATACCCTGCAACACGCCGCTGGCAACATTACTACCGGCGAGTAGTACTACTCCCAGCATAATGACGCGTGTCATGACTATTGTCAGCTGCAACTGTTCCCCGGTGAATCCAGGTGCAATAAAACCCACCAGCTGCGGCGCAAATATAATACCTAAAACGGCAAAACAACCCATGGCCACGGCCAGCACGGTTAGTACGCCACTAGCCAAACGCCAACCATCGTCCGCACTACGGTTACGCAGCTTGATAAACGCCGGCACCAAAGCGCTCGATAGCGCGCCGAGTACCAATGTTTGGAACACTAAGTCAGGCAAGCGAAAGGCGGCATAGTAAGCGTCGGTAACGTCGGCGGCGCCGAACTGCGCTGCCAACATCCGGTCGCGTACTAGGCCTAAAATTCGGCTAAGTACCGAGAACGTGGCGACAATCACGGCGCCGCCGGCCACGGTACTGCTCCACTCTCGAAATGCGGGAAGTTTCATAATAAAATCCTAATGACAAATTTCCTAATGACTAATACTAAATACGTCAGCTCTTCGTCATTCGGATTTAGTCATTCGGATTTACTAACAAATAATCCCCCAGAATCTGCGCTGGAACCAGAAGCGTTGTTGTGGACGCGGTAGCGTATTTTGCCGAAGCTTTTTTGCTCCGAGTTACTACCATGCCCTATGCGCCTGTGGCTCCGAGCGCAGATTTTGGAGGAGCATCTGTAGGCTTTATTCTTAACACAAAAACGACCCGCAGTAAAGCGGATCCGATCAAAGAAACCTGTCACTACTCAACAAGCGCTCGGTGTAAAATTGCGCCGTAGGTCTGGGTGCCCACCAGGGTCGTACGCGCCTGCAGACTACCTGGTTCCGACTGTAGGAGCAATCCTGTGGAACCCTGTGACCAGGCCACACTAGCCGCGGACGGCAATATTAAATCATGAGTCACACGACGGTCGATGGTGCCGGGCTGCGCCTGCAGTACCAACTGGTACACAGCGTATGGACTAGAGTCAACACCCAACAGCTTGCCTAACCAGTCAGCACGAGCAGTCGGCGACCACAGCCGCTGTGGCAAACTGTAGCGCACCTCCACGGTGCGGCTCTCTCCCACTGGCAGCACTACCCAATTACCAAACACCGTCTTACCTAGCTCGTGGGTAATACGCGTGCCACTAACCTCGTCGCGCAGCGCGCCGTCTTCGACTGCGGCTACATCAGGGTCACGCAGGCTGCCTGGCAATGGCTCTTTCAAATTTTGCTCCACTTCGGTGTTAAAACCAGTGGCCGACAGTAACTCGGCACCTTCTGGCACATACAGTCGCATATAATCTACGTTCGTCACGCCAGTAAAGGGGTCGCCGGGCGTACCGCGATGGGTGCGGGTAACGCGAACTGTATCTATCACCTGGCCGTCTGGCTGCACTTCAGCGCGGTGCGCTACGTCGACGGCAATACTACCGTCTGTCTTGCCGCCACCGATATTGGTATCCACCAACATCAAATAGTCACTGTCAGCCGGGCGTATTGCGCCGTCCCAGCCCCAGGCATGGGCCATGGATTGCAATGTGCCATCGTGGAGCCGGACTAAGATGCGGCCAGAAGCCAACGACTCATGGACACTACCAAGCGCCGACAGCAGCTGCGGGCCGCGCTGCTTGAACAGCTTATCTAATAGTAGTGGGGTGATATCAGCTAAAAATTGCTTGGGTTTATTTTCCGTCTTATCATACTCCGTCTCCACTGCCTGCTGCGTCTCGACGATGAAATTTTCTGACGTTATCGTCTTGCCGTAGTCTGGCATCTCAATTGGCCCGGTCACTGCTAGTAGGTCGGCAAAGGCGTGGGCATTCACGGTCAGTACACCGTCTACGGGGCTGCCGTCTGAATTCTTCCAGAACCACTCGATCTTATCTAAACTAGTGGGTCCATCTGGCCACCAGTTTGCGTCCCATATATACCAGCCACCATCACGCAACAACCGCAATGGTTTAGGGCCAGCCACGCGCACTTTTTGCGCTGCCTCCAGGTCGTACGGTCCGCCGCCCGGCATATCTAGCTTTTTAATGGCGCCGCGATCTACTGTCACCACTGCTAGTCCACCCAAAAAGCCACCGGTACCACGGAGCTCGTTAGGGTTCTGCGACAGGATAAGGTAGGTCTTAGGGCCATCGCCGCCCAAAAAGCCATAGGCGAAGTCAGCCACCTGGCCGAACGAATCCAAGGTCTGCACGGCCGCTGGCAGAAGCTGCTGCACAGCCGCAAAACGCTCTCGGTACGATTCGGGCACGGCATTACTTGGTACATCAGCTAGAAGCCTAGTTGCTTTAGCCAAATGGGCGCGCGCAACGTCAAGTTGGCCGCGCAAGGTGCGCAGTTGATCGGTAATGGGTTCTTCACCCTGCAACTGCAAACTGGTAAGGCTAGCACTTAGGGCTTCACCGCCAGCAGCCATAGCTTCACCGGCCGCGGCTAGATCGCGACTATGACCAGCAGCACCAGCGCTGCCAGGCAAGGCCTTGGCCACCTCGAACAGCCACGCTGGCTTATCGGCGAGTTCAGAACCAAGGCTGGCGAACGTCTCACGCGCGGCTTGCAAATCTGCTTGGGCGGTGGCGAAGTCGAGGTCGGCCGCGGCAGCGAGGCCAGATTGCAGCTGCCGCAAACCAGACTCACCTGCAGTGGTTAAATCTTGGCTGTCTGCCACTACGTTCTGCACCCAGCGCACCGCCAGCAGCGGCACCGAAATAACCAGCACAGCCACCACGGCCAGCGCTAAACTAGGACGAACAGTACGGTGCCACAGTGTAGACTCTGGCGCAGTGGCGCGATCTTGCGCCTTGGGCTGACGTCCGGCGGGACGGAGCGCCGCGACCGCATCAGCCACATAACTTGGACCGGCTGCGGCGACTTGTCCCACGAGCGACCAGTACAACCACGCGGCGCGCCCCAC